>NZ_JBEYVC010000175.1:0-22194 GCF_040643855.1 Streptomyces sp. NPDC047072
GGGCAGAGCCTGCTGGGGGCGTGATGGCGGTGCACTCGGAGGATGTACCGGCGGAGGGGGCCGGGCGGGCGCGATCGTCGCGGGGGTCCTCACGGCGGCCGGCGGGTACGTCGTCGGCAGCGTCCGGGCGCGGCGGGGCGGGCCCACGTTCCAGGTGGTGGAGATCAAGGGGGAACACGATGGCTGAGGCACCTGTGCCGATCCTCATGTACCACGCGGTCTCCGCCGACCCGAGCGACGCCACCCGCGTGCTCTCGGTCTCCCCGGAGGCGTTCGAACGGCAGATGGAGATCATCGCCGATCTGGGGCTCACCCCGGTCAAGACGGCTGATCTGGCGGCCCGTTGGCGCCACGGCCGCCCGCTGCCGGAGCGGCCCGTTCTGATCACCTTCGACGACGGCTACGACGGTGTGCACCGGCACGCGCTGCCCGTGCTCGCCAAGCACGGCTTCACGGCCACGGTGTTCGTCTCCACCGGCTGGCTGCGCGGTCCGTACGACACCGGCGGCGGCCTGGACACCATGCTGGACTGGGACCAGGTCCGCGAACTCGCCGCGGCCGACGTCGAGATCGGCGGCCACACCCACACGCACCCGCAGCTCGACCAGCTCGACGACACCGCCCTGCGGCACGAGCTGATCCACTCCAAGGAGATCGTCACCGACGAACTCGGCACCGTACCGCTCTCGTTGGCGTATCCCTACGGCTACTCCAGCCGCCGGGTGCGCGAGGCGGTGCGCGAGACCGGGTACGCCCAGGCGCTCGCCGTGAACAACGGACTGGCCCGCCGCCGTCAGGGTCCGTACGCGCTGACGCGGCTGACCGTGCGCCGCGCCACCACCGCCGAGGAGTTCGAGCGGCTCGTGCAGGGCCGTGCGATCGCCCGGGACTTCGCCAGGGACCGTGCCCTCACCAAGGGGTACGCGTTGGTCCGAAGAGCACGACAGGTCCGCCGGAAGGTCTCCCGTTCCCGTGTCTGACACGACGACCACGACCGAGCCCGAGTCCACCGCGGCAAAGGCGCCCGAGCGACCGGGGCGCCGTCTTCGCCTGCCCGGACTGGGCAAGGGCGGTAGCGGTGGCGGTGGCGGTGGCAACCAGCTGTTCCGCAACGCCTACGCCCTGATGCTGAACACCGGTATCTCCGCGGTGCTCGGCCTCGGGTTCTGGCTGGCGGCCGCCCGCTACTACTCCGAGTCCGCCGTCGGCCAGGGCTCCGCCGCGATCGCCGCGATGAAGTTCCTCGCGGGTCTGACCGCGGTCACCCTGACCGGGGCGCTGGCCCGTTTCATCCCGGTGGCGGGCCGCTCCACCGGGCGCCTCATCTTCCGTACGTACGCGGGCAGTTCGCTGGTCGTGGCGGTGGCGGCGGGCGTCTTCCTGCTGACCCTGGACGTGTGGGGGCCGTCGTACCGCTTCCTGCACGGGCCGGTGAACGGCCTCGGGTTCATCGCGGCCGTCGTCGCCTGGAACGTGCTCACGCTCCAGGACGGCGTGCTCACCGGGCTCAGGAGCGCGCCCTGGGTGCCGGTCGGCAACACCGTGTTCTCCGCGGTGAAGTTGGGGCTGCTCGTCGCGTTCGCGGTGGCGATCCCAACGGCCGGTGTCTTCGTGTCGTGGGTCGCGGCCATCGCGATGTCCGTGCTGCCGCTGGGCTGGCTGGTGTTCCGGCGGCTGGTGCCCCGGCATGTGAAGGCCACCGAGGACCACGCCAAGCCGCCCTCGCTCCGGGAGATCGGGCGCTTCCTCGCGGGCGACTACACCGGCTCGCTGTTCTCGCTCGCCGTGGTCTACCTGATCCCGGTGATCATCGCCTCGCAGGTCAGCTCCGAGGAGAACGCGTACTTCTACATCACCACCACGATCGGCGGCACCTGCAACCTGCTCGCCATCAACATGGGCGCCTCCCTCACCGTGGAGGGTTCGCACGACCCGAAGCGGCTGGCGGCCAACACCCGGGCGGCGCTGAAGCGGATGGCGCGGATCATGCTGCCGGTGGCCGCGGTGCTGTTCATCGGGGCGCCGTGGATCCTCGGTGTGTTCGGCGCGGGTTACGCGGACGCGGCCACCCCGCTGCTGCGCTGGTTCGCGGTCGGCGCGGTGCTCCGGGTCGTCATGGAGACGTACTTCGCGGTGCTGCGCGCGCAGAGCCGGACCGCCGGACTCGCCTGGCTGCAGGGCCTGTTGTGCGTGCTGGTGCTCGGTCTGACGCTGCTGCTGCTCCCCCGCATGGGGCTGACCGGCGCGGGCGTCGCCGAGATCTCCTCGCTCGCGGTGATCGTGGCGATCGCCGCGCCCAAGCTGTACCGGACGATCCGCAGCGCGCCCGCCGCCGAGGTGCCGGCGAGTGCGGCCCCCGACGGCGACCTCGCCGACCTGGGGACGCGCGAGGTCGCGCCCTCGACGAAGCAGCGCCGGCCGGGCTGGGCGCTCGACCAGGACACCCTGGCCCTCGGCATCCACGTCGACTTCGACCACCTGGAGCGCCGGCCCGACGTACGTCCGGGTCCCGGCACCCCGCCCACGGGCGTCCCCGTGGTCGGCCCGACGCGCGACCGGCCGACCTGGGCGCTGCGCGACTTCCCCGAGGTCGGGCTGCCGGTGGAGGAGCGCGAGCCGGGCTCCGAGTCCTCCCTCGGGCCATCGGAGACGGAGGTGGACGCACCGTTCGAGGAGGCGTTCGACGCGGGCAAGGACGTGGCCGGCGTGGCCGCCGCAGCCGTCGTACCGGAAGAGGCCGTGGAGGATACCGCGGCCGCACCCGAAGAGCCGCCGCAGCCGCCCGCCCTGTCCTGGTGGGAGCGGGCGCGGCCAACCCGGATCGGGATGCTCCTCGGCTGTCTGCTGGTGGCCGCGCTGCTGCTCTACTGGGTGCCCGCCGCGCGCCTCGGCGAGGCCGATCTGGACCGGATGGGCGGGCTCGGGCTGATCTCGATCCTGCCGCTGCCGACGCTGGCCGGGGCCGCACTGCTCGTGGTGGTCTTCGCCGCGCTGCTGTGGCTGGGCCGGGAGCACAAGGCGCTGCTGCTGGTCACCCTGCTGGCGACCGTGGTCTCGCTGCACGCGCTGCCCGCGGTGATCGAGGCCGAGCCACGGTTCGCGACGGCCTGGCAGCACCTCGGGTTCATCGACTACATCGAGCGGACCGGCTCGGCCGTGCCGGACCTGGACGCGCGCTGGAGCTGGCCGGGCTTCTTCGCGGTGGCCACCTTCGTCGCCCAGGCCTGCGGGGTCACGGACTTCACCGAGATCATCCGCTGGTGGCCGACGGCCATCCAACTCGCCTATCTGGCCCCGATGTTCCTCCTCGTACGGCACATGCGGGCGAGCTGGCGGGCCAAGTGGACCGGCATCTGGATCTTCGTGCTCAGCGGCTGGGTCGGCCAGGACTACTTCTCCCCGCAGGGCTTCACCTATCTGCTGTACCTGGTGTTCGTCGCGGTCCTGCTCGTCTGGTTCCGGGCGCCGCGCGTGATCTGGACCAGGCGGCGGCCGGGCGAGGCGGAGGTCGAGCCGGCGAACCGACGCCAACGGGCCGTGCTGCTCGCGGTGGTGATCGGCCTGTTCGCGGCGACCGTGCCCGCCCACCAGCTCACCCCGTTCGTGATGCTCGGTGTGCTGGCGGTGCTCGTGCTGGTCGGCAAGTCCGAACTGCGCGGCCTGCCCATCCTGTTCGGCGTGATGGTGGTCGCCTGGATCGGCTGGATGGCCGAGCCGTACTGGTCCGGCCACTTCGACGACCTCTTCGGTGGGGTGGGCGGGGTCGGCAGCAACGTCTCCTCGTCGGTCTCCGGCCGTATCGAGGGCGGCAGTTCGACCCACAAGCTCGTCCTGTACGTCCGGGTCCTGCTGGCCGGCTCCGTCATGGCCCTCGCCTGCTACGGCTGGTGGCGCAGGCGCGAGCACAAGTACCGCGAACTCTCCCTGCTGGTCCTGACGTTCGTCCCGTTCCTCGGCTTCGGCATGCAGTCGTACGGCGGCGAAATGGCCCTGCGCGTCTTCATGTTCGCCCTGCCGGGCGCGGGCCTGCTCGCGGGTCTCGCCCTTTTCCCGCGCACCGGCGTCACCGCGAAGGAGCGCGAGCGGGACCGGGTGAGCCTGGCTCCGGTAGCCGCGTTCATGGCGGGCCTGCTCCTCATCGGCGGCTTCCTGGTAGCCCGTTGGGGCAACGAGCCGTTCGAGCGGATCCGGCCCGGCGAGGTCGCCGCCATGGACTACGTCTACGCCCACGACAAGCCGACGGTCCGGGTGCTGTGGCTGTCCAACGACACGGTCAACAACGTGACGCCGGCGATGCCGTGGGGCGCGAAGGACATGGAGAAGGTCTCCTACGTGCCGACGCTGGCGCCGACCGACCCGGTGCTGGTGTCCAGCCTGGTCAAGGCGCTCAGGGACGCGGGCCCGAACTCGTATCTGATGGTCAACGTCAGCCAGGTCACCTATCTCCGGCTGGACGTGGGCTACTCCACCACCTGGGAGCCCCGGCTCCTGACGAACCTGGACAACCGCAAGGAGCTCAAGCGGGTCTTCAGCAACGCGGATGCCACGATCTACGCGCTCAGGGACCAGCCCGCGGGCAAGGTCGCGAAGCCGGATCCGGGTCCGATCGGGCCGCAGATCACCTGGACGCCGTGGTCGGTGGTGGGGGCGCTGGCCGCGCTCGCGCTGATCCTGCTGCTGACGACGCGCGAGGTGGTGCGGGTCGCGGTGCGGCCGGGGGTGCGTCAACTGCGGTGGCTGCAGAGCAGTTTCTGGTTCTCGCTGCCGCTGCTCGCGGTGTTCCTGGCGGCGTTGGTGCAGCGGTTCCTGACGATGAAGTGATCGGGGGTGAAGTGGCTCTGCGGTGGGGCGAGGTGGCTCAGCGATTGAGCCACTTCACCTCGTACGCCTGCATGGCGAACTTCTTCCCGTCGATGTCGGCATTGATCTGCCGGTCCAGGGTGTTGACCACGAGAACCGTCTTGTCGGTGGCGAGGACGCGGACGTTGGGCACGTCGTCGGCGGCCACGGCGACCGTCTCGTACGTGGTCCCTGGCGGGAACGCCTTGCTGAACCGGCTCACCAGGCCGAACATCGGCAGCTCCTGACCGCCGCTCGCGCCGCTGGTCGGCGTCCAGAGGCAGCCCGCGCAGTCCGTGCCCTTCTCGTTCTCCGGGTTCCAGTAGAAGGCCGAGGTGGTGCCGCCCCTGGCCAGGGCGATCATCCCCGCGGCCTGGACGGCGACCCGGCGGCTCTCGGACCAGCCCTCGCGTTCGTCACGGCCGTCGGCGGGCTCGACGTAGTACTCGGCCCACCACAGCGGCAGGTTCCCGGTCTGCTGCCGCACCCACTTGCTCACCGCCGTGAACTTGTCGGTGGCGGCGAACTCGTTCGGCAGCAGCTCGTCGTCGTTGGTGTAGCTGGAGCCGTCCACGACCACGAAGTCGGCGCCGACCTTGTGGGTGTTCCAGTAGTCGAAGGCGTCGACGATCCGCTGGTCCATGGCGCCCCAGGGGCCCTTGAGGGCCGTGGAGGCGTCCTGGGAGCGCGGGTCGACGCTGTCCATCACGAGGTAGGGCCCGCCCACCATAATGTCCGGGTTGACCTTCTTCAGCGCCTGGTAGACGAGGTTGTACAGCTGGGTGTAACCCTCGTAGTCCCAGCGGCCCTTGCTGTCGTTCCAGAAGCCCTTGAACTCGTTCCAGACGATGAAGTGGCGTACGTCCGGATAGCGCTTGGCGACGGTCGCGGCGAGCGCGGCGTAGTCCTTGAAGTGCGCGGGCTCCGGGGCGGTCTCCAGGGAGGCCTGGCTCCAGTTCGTGTTGCCGACCCCGGCCTTGCCGCCCTTCATCCAGTCCGGGGCGCAGCACAGGGTGAGCACCGGGGTGGAGCCGGAGGCGCGCATGAAGTCGACGCGCCGGTCCAGGTCCTCGAAGTCGTAACGCCCCTTGACCGGCTCGGGGTTGTCGGCGCCCCAGCCCATGATGTGCTGGTTCTGCGGGAGCCCGCCGCTGTCCTTGATCAGTCCCTCGACCCGCTCGGTGGCTTCCGAGCTGCCCTCGTCGGCGCTGAACTGGGTGTGTGTGAACCCCCAGCCGACCTCCGGGGTCTCCGCGTCGGGCGTGGTCGTCGGTGTGCCGTGCACCCGGTCGCCGTTGCGTGAGGTGCCGTCGGTGCCCGCGCCGTTGCCCGAAAGCGTGTTGAGGAGGGTCACGACCAGGGCCAGCGCCGCCGCACCCACACCGAGCAGCGCGGTGAGCCGCCACCGCCGTGCCCCCGAGTACCACCCATGACGTCCCATCGAGGGCAACGGTATCCGCGAACACGCGTGTGCGGGCAGATGCCGTAGATACACATCTTCGTAACAGGAGGTAAAGGACGGAGAATGGAAACCCGGGCAGTTGCGACACAACCGGCGCACTACGGAAACCGGATGCACTCGACGCCCCCGTGCCGGATCATGGGCGCCATGTCCGCCAACCCGCACGACGCTCTGCCGATCCGGCTCACCGTCGACGACAGCGACTCGCCGTCCGACGTCGTCGACGCGCTGTTCCTCGGCCGCTTCGCGACGGGCGAGCAGCCCTACTCCCATGCCGCCAACATCGACCGGGTCCGCTCCGGGGCCACCCTTCTGCCGTCCGGCGCCCGGGTGTTGCGGGTGGCCCGCGACGACGACCGCAGTGCCACGCTCGCGGAGGGCGAGGGCTGGACCCTGCTGGTCTCCCGCTGGAACCGCGGCGCCGACGTCACCGTCACCGCGACCACCGCCGAACTCGCGAAGAAGGTCCTCGACCAGGCGACCGACGGCGCGGTGGACGAGCCCGAACCCCAGCCGGAGAACGTGACCATGGGCTTCTGGTACGTCTCCCCGAGGCGCGGTCCGCACCGCACCACCCGCCAGATCTCCGCGGGCACCTGGGACGAGGTCCGGGAGAACTACACGGCACCGGTCGCAGACGCGATGGACCGCCTGATGAAGACGACCCCGGAGGACATCGCGGGCCGGCTCCTGCTGCTGCACGGCCCGCCGGGCACCGGCAAGACCTCCGCGCTGCGCACGCTCGCCCGCTCCTGGCGGGACTGGTGCCAGGTGGACTGCGTCCTGGACCCCGAGCGCCTCTTCTCCGACGTCGGCTATCTGATGGACATCGCGATCGGCGAGGAGGACTCGGCGGGCAAGGGCCGCTGGCGGCTGCTCCTCCTTGAGGACTGCGACGAGCTGATCCGCGGCGAGGCGAAGCACACCGCGGGACAGGCGCTGTCCCGGCTGCTCAACCTCACCGACGGTCTGCTCGGCCAGGGCCGCAACGTCCTGGTGGGCGTGACCACCAACGAGGACCTGGAGCGTCTGCACCCGGCCGTGGTCCGCCCCGGCCGCTGCCTCGCCCGTATCGAGGTGGGCCCGCTGACCCGCCGGGAGGCGGTGGGCTGGCTCGGCACGGACGAGGGGGTCGGCCGCGAGGGGGCCACGCTGGCGGAGCTGTACGCGCTGCGCCGGGGGACGTCGCCGACGACGCTGCCGGAGCCGCGGGAGGGGGCGGACGCCGGACTGTACCTCTGAGTGTTCTCATGGAGGTATGACCCTGTACGTCGGCACGTCCGGGTGGCAGTACAAGGACTGGCGGGGTGTTCTGTACCCCGCCGGGGTGCCGGTGCGGCGCTGGCTGGAGGAGTACGCGGCGCACTTCCCGACGGTCGAGATCAACAACGCGTTCTACCGGCTGCCGACCCGGGAGAACTTCGAGGCGTGGCGGGACCGGCTGCCGGCCGACTTCGTGGTCGCGGTGAAGGCGAGCCGGTATCTGACCCACATCAAGCGCCTGAAGGACCCCGAGGAGCCGGTGGAGCGGCTGATGAGCCACGCGGAGGGCCTGGGGCCGCGGCTGGGGCCGGTGCTGTTGCAGCTCCCGCCGACGCTGAAGGCCGACCCTGCCCTGCTGGACGTGTGCCTGGCCTGTTTCCCCCGCTCCACGCGGGTCGCGGTCGAACCCCGGCACGAGTCGTGGTGGACGCCGGAGGTACGCGAGGTCCTGGAGACCCGGCACGCGGCCCTGTGCTGGGCCGACGCCCGCGCCCGCCCGGCCACGCCCTTGTGGCGCACCACGGACTGGGCCTACGTCCGCTTCCACGAGGGCCGCGCCCAGCCCTGGCCGAACTACGGCAGACAGTCCCTGAAGACGTGGGCGGACCGCATCACCCGGACCTGGTCCGCCGACGAGGACGTGTACGCGTACTTCAACAACGACCCGAACGGAGCGGCGGTCCACAACGCACCGGTGTTTGAGTCTCTTCTCCGCCGCAACGGCGCTGAGCCGCAACGACGTATCTCGGCGGTGCCGAACCCCGCTCAGCCCTGACCGTAAGCCGCCCGCAGCGCATCCCGTACGGCCGTCAGCGCGTCCTTCTCGGTGAGCCCCAGCCGACGGGCCCGCTCGACGTACGCCTGCGCCGCCGACGCCAGCTCCCGCTCCGCCGCCGAGCCCGCCGCCGCGACGAACGTGCCGTTGCGCCCCCGCGTCTCGATCACCCCGTCCGTCTCCAGCGCCCGATACGCCTTGGCGACGGTGTTCGCGGCCAGCCCGAGCGACTCGGCCAGCCCCCGCACCGTGGGCAGCCGGTACCCCACCGGCAGCACCCCCGCCCGCGCCTGCTCGGAGATCTGCGCCCGCACCTGCTCGTACGGCGCCGCACTGTCGTCGATGTGGATCTTCAAGGTCACGACCCGATTGTCCCGCACCCACCGGAAAATGAGAGGCATCCGCCCCCACGGCCCCCGTAGCGTGCGGCCACATGACCGTGATCGTGCGCGACCTGCGTCCCGAAGTCGGAGCCGATGCCGAGGGCGTGACCCGGGTCAGACGGCTCGCCCTCCCCCACGCGTTGATCAGCCCGGAGTCCGTGGTGCACCGCCTCACCCGTATCCACCCCGACGCCCGCTTCCGGTGGCTGCTCGCCGAGGAGGACGGCGAGATCATCGGCTCATGCTCGGTCGGCCTCGCATACGACAGCCCGGAGCCCGGCCAGGCGTACCTCAACGTCTACGTACACCCGGACCGGCTGCGCCGCGGCGCCGGTTCGCTCCTGCTGCGCACGGCGGAGGAGCATCTGACCGCCCTGGGCGCGAAGAAGGCCTTCGCCTGGATCCTGGACGCCCCGGAGAACCGGGCCTACGCCGAGCGGCGCGGCTACCGCGCGAGCCGCTCCGCGCACTTCCTCCGGCTCGACCTGGCCAACGGCACCCTCCCCCCGCTCCAGCCCCCGCCGCCGGGCGTCCAACTGCGCACGGGCGCCGACTTCGCGGCCGATCCCCGCCCGCTGTTCGAACTGGACGCGGAGGTGACGGCGGACGAACCGGGCGACGTCGACGTCGAGTTCACGGACTACGAGGCGTGGTACGAGGACACCTGGAAGCATCCCTTCCTCGACCTCGACCTGACCTCGGTCGTCGTGGTCGACGGCCGCCCCGTGGCCTTCACCGCGGCCCACACGGACGGCGCCGGCCGCTACGCCACCGCCATGACGGGCACCGCCCGCGTCTTCCGCGGCCGCGGCCTCGCCAAGCTCGCCAAGAACGACTCCCTGCACCGGGCCCACGCCGCCGGCTGCCGCGAGGCCCTCACCGGCAACGACGCCGGCAACGAGCCCATGCTCGCGATCAACAAATGGTTCGGCTACGAGATCTGCGCCACGGAGGTACGCCATGTCCGCGAACTCACCTGACCCGACCGCCCTCCTGGAGGTCGTCCTGATCAAGGCGGGCCGCACGAAGATCCGTTACCCGGCCGAACTCGTCGAGGACACCGGCACCCGCATCACCGTCCGAGCCCCCTGGGCCGGCGAGGGCGTCCGCGACTTCGGCTTCGTCCGCTTCGAACCCGGCGACATCTTCACCGAGCACTACTGGCGAGACCGCTGGTACGCGATCAAGGAGGTCCGCACGTCCGAGGGCACCTTGAAGGGTTGGTACTGCGACATCACCAGACCGGCCCAACTGAACGGCACGGAGTTGATCGTAGAAGACCTGGACCTGGACCTGTGGGTCTCGGCGGACGGCAAGGACGTACGACGCCTGGACGAGGACGAGTTCGAGGAGAGCGGCCTGAGGGAGCGGGACCCGGAAGCGGCGTCGGCGGCATGGGCAGCACTTATGGAGCTGGAGCAACTGGCACCCACCAGGGGCGCGGGGCTGAATCCATTTGCGGCTCCGCCGCGGGGCGCGACAAGCCCCCACACACCCGCAGCCGACACCCCACACCACTTCCCACCCCTCTAGTCGCCCCTCACCACCACCGCATACCGCTCGTCATCCACGACCTCCCCCCACAACAAGGAGTCCCCCGACAACGACTCCACGATCACCCGCCCACCCAGCGGCTCCACCAGCCCTCTGAGCACCTCCGCCGATATCCCAAAGGCCCCCCACACCCCCTCCACCAGCACCAACCGCCCACCCGGCCGCAACAACCCCCACCACCGCCGCACCACCCGCGCGGGCTCCGGCAACGCCCACAGCACATGCCGGACCAGCACCACATCGAACCGCTGCTCCCCCACCGGAGGCCCCGCCGCGTCACCCACCATGAACACCGCGTCACGCCCCGCGAGCTTCGCCCGCGCCAGCGACACCATCGCCGGGGACAGGTCGACACCGGTGACCCGGTGTCCCCGCTCGGCGGCGAGCAGCGACAGGCTCCCCGTCCCGCACCCGAGGTCCAGCACGTCCGAGGCCCGCTCCGGCAGCCACCCCCGCAGCCGGTCGTCCCAGGCCCGCCGCACCGCGGGGTCCCGCAGGCCGTGGTCCGGCTCCTCGTCGAAAGAGGCCGCCTCGGCATCCCAGTCCACGCCACTGTTCTCCGTCATGTGCCCCAGAGTGACACCCGCCACTGACAACCGAATCGTGACAACCGCCACTGACAGACCAGGCATCGATGAGGAACTCTCCCCCAAAGGGTCTACCTCCGTGAGAACGCGGAACTCGGTAGGCACTGAAGGAGGCAGCCATGCGCCGTACAACCGTGCAGAAGCCCCTGAAGAGGACGGACACCCGCCGGATCCGTGAGGAGGCCGACGAGCGCCCCGCGGGACGACCCGAGGTCCGAAAGGACATCGCGCGCACCTGGTGGCCCGACGGCTGACGGCGCCACGTCTCAGACCAGTCGCTTGCGGTAGTGGACGCGGTCATAGGGCCCGTCCACTCGCCGTTCCACGACCTCGTAACCGAACTTCGGATAGATCTCCTGGTTCTCCCACATCAGCGCGTTGGTGTAGAGCCTGACCTCGGTCAGCCCGCACACACGCGCGTGTGCCTCGACGAACCGCAGCAGCCGTCCCCCGACGCCCGTGCCCTGGGCGCCCGGGTGGACGGCGATGTTGTCGAGGTAGAGGTGGTCCTCGTGCTCCGGTAGTACCGGATCTCCTCGTTCGTCATGGCCGCACGCTATCTACCTGATCTCAGTCTCAGCACTCCCTTAAGAGGGCCATAAAGATCGTCGGCGACCCGCACAGGCTGGGGATTTCACGGTTTCTTGGTTCCGGCACCCATCAGCACCGGTTCCGAGGAGATCCCCCATGCCCGCACGCCGCAAGGCCGTCGCCGCCGTCGGCATCGCCCCGCTCGCCCTGACCGCGCTGACGACCCTGGCCGCCGCGCCCGCGTCCGCGCACGGGTCGATGGGCGACCCCGTCAGCAGGGTCGCGCAGTGCTACGCGGAGGGTCCCGAGAGCCCGAAGTCCGACGCGTGCCGGGCGGCGGTCGCGGCCGGCGGTACCCAGGCGCTCTACGACTGGAACGGCATCCGCATCGGCGACGCGAACGGGCGGCACCAGGAGCTGATCCCGGACGGCAGGCTGTGCAGCGCGAACAACGACGAGTTCAAGGGCCTCGACCTGGCCCGCGCGGACTGGCCGGCGACGAGCGTGCGCGGCGGGTCGTACACCTTCAAGTACCGCGTGACGGCCCCGCACAAGGGCACGTTCAAGGTGTACGTCACCAAGCAGGGCTACGACCCGACGCGGCCGCTCGCCTGGGCCGACCTGGACCTGGCGAACCCGGTGGCGACGGCGACGGACCCGGTCGCAGCGGGCGGCTTCTACACCTTCTCCGGCACGCTCCCGGAGCGCTCCGGCAAGCAGCTCCTCTACGCGGTCTGGCAGCGCTCGGACAGCCCGGAGGCGTTCTACTCCTGCTCGGACGTGACGTACGGCGGCGACAGCACAGACAGCGGAAACACCGGCGGCGACAGCACCGGCAGCGGCGGTACCGGCGACGGCGGTACCGGCGACGGCGGTACCGGCGACGGCGGTACCGGCGACGGCGGCGGTACGACGGCCACCCCGTCCCCGGCCCCCGCCGCCCCGACCGCCTCCGCCCCCTCGCAGGAGCAGATCGAGGCCGGTGCCGACAAGTCGACGGTCGAACACCACGGACACGGCGACGACGACGCCTCCACCTCCGCGGAACCGGTCGCCGTGTCGCGGAGCAGCACCCCCGACAGCCGGCTGGAGGCGGCCGGCAACACCCAGAACCTCGCCGAGACCGGCGGGGACGACAGCTCGGCGTATCTCGCGATGGGCGGCGCGGCGACGCTCGCGGCCGGCGCGGCGCTCCTGTTCGCCTCGGTCCGCCGCCGCGCGGCGAACACCGGTGCCCGGCACGGCCGTTGATCCACCGGCGGCCGCACAACCGTTGATCCCACAGAACTCCGGGGCCTGACCGGCGGCTCAGGCCGGACAGGCCCCGGCGGTGCTCAACTCAGCGCCGACGCGCAGGTGGTGGCGGTGGCGTGCGCCGGGTCGAGGGCGTTCGCCACCTCATGGAAGGCGATCCGGTCGAACAGACCGATCGCCGCGTGCTCGGAGAGATCGAGCGGGCACAGGTCCTGGAGCAGGACGTTGTGGACGCCGGTCCCGCTGAGGAACTGGCTCTGGTACGGCGTGACGACCTCGTCGTACTTGGTCGCGAGGACGGTGTACTTGACGCCGGCGACGGTGTCACCGCCCGCGTTGAGCTTGGTGAGAAAAGCCGAGCCGACGACCTGGTCGGCGAGGGCGGGGGTGTTGGCGCTGAGGAAGTCCGCGGCGCCCGGGAAGTAGGGCAGCAGGTTGGTCAGGCCCGACAGGGTGGTGCCGTGGTTGTCGGGGGCGATGCCGACGAGGGCGTTCACCTTGGCGGCGCCGCCGAGGAACTTCAGGTAGTAGCGGGGCATCATGCCGCCCTGCGAGTGGCCGACGAGGTCGGCCTCGGCCACGCCGGTCGCGGCGAGCACCTTGTCGACGTAGGCGGAGAGCTGCTCGGCCGACTTGTCGATGGGACCGAGGCCGTAGACGATCGGGACGCCCTCCAACTGCCCGTAGTCGAAGGAGAAGACGCAGTACCCGCGGTCCTCCAGGTACGGCGCGAGGGCCAGCCAGTTGTCGACGGAGTTGGCGAAGGTGCCGTGGACGAGGACGACGGGGCGGGGGTGGGCGGCGGAGGGTTTGCAGGAGTAGTCGTTCCAGCCGCTGCTCGACGCGGCGGCGGTGTCGGCGGCCTGGGCGACGCCGGCGGGGACGGTGACGGCGGCGGCGGTCAGCAGCAGTGCGGCGAGGGGTCTGAGCACTCGTTTCCAGGGCAGCATCGTGTGATCTCCTTGCGGCTCAAGGGAGGTGCGATGGCCTTACGCCCTGTGATCCGGATCACGAGGATGCTGTTCAATTCGAAAGTTACGGACGAGTAGTGAACTTGTGAAGTTACGCGTCAGTAAAAAGTTCCAGTGACAACCGGGCCGGATGCACCTACTGATGAACCGTCACCAGGCGGGCCTGAGGGGACCATAGGGCGCAATGCGCCGCAACACGCCCCACAACGCGCACACTTCACCCGCACCGACGACACACCCTCGACGACACCCGCATCGCTCCCCCAGGCCGACCCCGCCAGGGATCACACCGGCACCCTCGGCCTCGCCACCCGCGCCCCGAACCCCGCCCGCCACCGCCCGGCGCTCTCCTCGACCCGGTGGAGACCGGCGACGAGGGAGTCGGGGGCGAGCTGACGGGCGGCCGCGGCGGGGCCGAGCTCCTCGGCGTGCAGGGTCAGTGAACGGAGCCGGGGCCACCGTAGGCCGAGCGTCTCGTACAGGTCGCAGGCCGCTCCGGCCAGGACCGGCGGATGGGCGGCCGGCTCCCGCAGGGCGTGGCCGCGGGTGATCGCGGGGCGGTCGGCGCAGTGCACGGTGAGGGTCAGGGCGCGGCAGACCTCGTCGAGGGCGCACAGCCGGGCCGCCAGTTCCTCGGCGGCCGAGAGAAGGGCACGCCGATACCGGCCGGGGTCGTGCTCGTCCCGGTCGAAGGGCCGCTCGGCGGTGAGACAGCGGCGGGGGAACCGGTTCGGCACCACCCGGCCGCGGTCGACGCCGTTCGCCCGTTCGTGCAGCTCACGGCCGGCCACCTCGCCGATCAGCCGCTGGAGCACGGCGAGCGGCGCGGCCGCGACCCGGCCCAGCGTGTCCAGGCCGTGCGCGGCCAGGGCACGGACGGCCCCGGCGCCGATGCCGGGGAGCGCGCCGACGGGCCGCCCCGCGAGGAAGTCCGCCGCCGTGTCCGCGGACACCGCACGGGTCACCCCGGGTTCGGCCGCCTCCAGCGCCATCCGGGCGAGCGTCGGCCCGGGCCCGACACCGATCGTGCAGTCGGTCCCGTGCAGCGCGAGGGCGCGGACGCGGATCGCCGAGGCCAGTTCGACGGCGCTCCGCCCGAGCCGCCGTTCGGCACCCCACAGATCGGCCAGCGCCCCGTCCGGCGGCAGCGCCTCGACGACGGGCGTGAACTCCCCCAGCAACCCGAGCAACCCGAGCAGCCCGGGCAGATCTTCCTCCGGCCGCGTCGACGGCTGGAAACGTACGCAGAGGATGGTCATCCCGCACTCCCCGGACTCCGGTGCCACTTCGCCCCCGGATGCAGTTCGCGCCCGGCGGCCGTTTGGATTCGTCCGGCCCTCACGAACCCTTTCGCTCGAACTAATGTTCGCTCACCTTCACCGATGAGGCTAGAGTAATCGAACGCGAGTACGGTGAACATATCCGGCTTATGGATCGAAAGGTACGAACATGCGGGTGACGGAGGTGCGGCATGGCGGGCTTCGCCCACGTGCACGTCGCGTCCGGTTACTCCGCCCGCTACGGCGCCTCCCACCCCGAGCAGCTCGTCCACCGGGCGGCCGAGCGCGGCATGTCCACGCTCGCGCTCACCGACCGGGACACGGTCACCGGCGCCGTGCGCTTCGCCCGGGCCTGCGAGAAGGAAGGGGTCCGGCCGGTCTTCGGCATCGACCTCGCGGTGGCGGCCCTCGCGCCGCCGCCTCCGGGCCGACGCCCCCGCACTCCGGCACGCGGCGGCGCGTACGTCGTCGAGCCGCCGCTGCGGTTCGTGCTGCTCGCACGGAATCGAACAGGCTGGGCACGGCTGTGCCGTATCACCTCGGCCGCCCATGAGGGCGCCGTCTCCGGCACCCCGCCGGTGGTGCCGTGGGAGGCGTTGCGCGCGTACGGCGGTCCCGGCCTGACCGTACTGCTGGGGCCGCTCTCGGAGCCGGTGCGGGCCCTGTCGGTGGGCCGGGAGGACGTCGCGATGAAGCTGCTGGCGCCCTGGAAGGAGATCTTCGGGAGGGAGGTCCGATTGGAAGCCGTTGCGCAGAAACGTTTCGGCACAGGTCCGGGCTCCCTGCGCCTGGCCGCCCGCACCCTCGCCCTGGCCGACCGCACCGGCACCACCGTCGTGCTCTCGAACGCCGTCCGCTACGCCGATCCCGGCCAGCACCGCCTCGCCGACGTCCTGGACGCGGCCCGGCTGCTGCGGCCCATCGACCGGCGCCGGCTGGACACCGGACAGCGCTGGCTCAAGGACGAGCGGGCGATGGCCGCCGTGGCACGGACGGTCGCCGAGGGCGCGGGGGCGGACGTCCGCCGGGCCCGGCGTCTGATGGCGGACACCGCGAGCACGGCGGAGGCGTGTGTCGTGGACCCCATGGACCTCGGCCTTGGCAGGCGGCACTTTCCGGAACCGTCGCTCTTCGGCGCCGGGCCGAAGACGGGCGGCGCGGCCGGACTGCTGCGCCTGAGGTCCGAGGAGGGCCTGGCCCGACGCGGCCTCAACCGCGACCGAGCGGCACGCGACCGGCTGGAGGAGGAACTCGCCGTCATCTCCCACTGGAACTACGACGCGTACTTCCTCGCCGTCGGCCAGGTCGTCGCCGACATCCGCGCCAAGGGCATCCGGGTCGCGGCCCGCGGCTCCGGCGCCGGCTCGCTGGTCTGCCACACACTGGACATCGCCACCGCCAACCCGCTCGAACACAGCCTGCTGTTCGAACGGTTCCTGAGCACCCGCCGGAAGTCGCTGCCCGACATCGACATCGACGTGGAGTCCGCCCGCCGCCTGGAGTGCTACGACACGATCTTCGAGCGGTTCGGCAAGGAGCGGGTCGCGGTCACCGCGATGCCCGAGACCTACCGGGCCCGCCGTGCCCTGCGCGACACCGGCCTCGCGCTCGGCATCGCGCCCGCCGACGTCGACCGGATCGCCAAGAGCTTCCCGCACCTGCGCGCCTGCGACATCACCGGCGCCCTCGCCGAACTGCCCGAACTGCGCCAACTGGCCGCCGACGCCCACCGGTTCGGACCGTTGTGGGAACTGGCCGAGGGCCTCGACTCCCTGGTCCACGGCATGGCCATGCACCCCTGCGGCGTGGTCATCAGCGACGCGACCCTCCTGGACCGGCTGCCGGTCCAGCCCACCCCACAGGGCGACTACCCCATGGCCATGGCCGCGAAGGAGGAGATCGAAGCGCTCGGCAACATCAAACTCGACGTCCTGGGCGTACGGATGCAGTCCGCGATGGCCCATGCCGTCGCCGAGGTTGAGCGGGTGACCGGTCGCCACATCGATCTGGACGACCCGAAGCAGGTGCCGCTCGACGACGTCTTCGCCTTCAAACTCATCCAGGAGAGCCAGACGTTGGGCCTGTTCCAGCTCGAATCCCCCGGCCAGCAGGACCTGTTGTCCCGGCTCCAGCCGCGGGACGTGCAGGACGTCATCGCCGACATCAGCCTCTTCCGGCCGGGGCCGGTCGCCGGCGGCATGCCCGAGCGGTACATCGCCGCCCGGCACGGCGGCCGTCCGGACTACGCCCACCCGCACCTGGAGCCGGTGCTCGCCGACACCTACGGCGTGACCATCTGGCACGAGCAGATCATCGAGACCCTGCGGGTGATGACCGGCTGCGACCGGGCCTTCGGCGAGGTCACCCGGCGGGCACTGGGTGAAAAGGACCAACTGCCGCGGATCCGGGACTGGTTCCACGACAAGGCACGCAGGCGCGGTTACAGCCCGGCCGTCCGGGAGGAGGTCTGGAAGACCGTCGAGGCCTTCGGCGCGTACGGCTTCTGCCGCGCCCACGCGGTCGCCTTCGCCGTACCCGCCCTGCAGAGCGCCTGGCTCAAGGCCCACCACCCGGCGTTCCTGCTCGCCGGGCTGCTCGAACACGACCCCGGCATGTGGCCCAAGCGGGTCCTGGTCTCCGACGCCCGGCGCCGCGGGGTCCCCGTCCTGCCGGTCGACGTCAACACCTCCCGGGTGCGGCACACCGTGGAGAAGACCGACGGGGAGCAGTGGGGCGTACGGCTCGCCCTCGCCGCCGTGCACGGGATCAGCGAGGCCGAATCCGCGCGGATCGAGGAGGGGCAGCCGTACGGATCGCTGTCGGACTTCTGGCAGCGGGCCCGTCCTAGCAGACCGGTGGCCGAACGCCTCGCGGAGATCGGCGCGTTGAACCGCCTCCACGACGGACGCCTCACCCGGCGCGATCTCCTGCTCCAGATCACGGAGTTGCACCGGCAGTCCCGTACCCGGTCGGCGCACGAGGGCCAACTGCCGCTCGTGGCCGGGGCGGTGGGCGGTTCGGAGCCGAGCGGGCTGCCGGAGATGACCGGACGCGAGGCCCTGAGCGCGGAGTTGACCACCCTCGGCATCGACGTCTCCAAACACCTGATGGAACACCACCACCGGCTGCTGCGCGAGATCGGCGTGACCGACGCGGCCCATCTGACCCAACTGCGCGCCGGGCAGCGGGTGTTGGTCGCCGGGGTGCGGGCCTCCACGCAGACCCCGCCGATCGCCAGTGGCAGGCGGATCATCTTCGTCACCCTGGAGGACGGCTCCGGCCTGGTCGACCTGGCCTTCTTCGAGGACTCCCACCCGGCCTGCGCCCACACCGTCTTCCACAGCGGACTGCTCCTGGTGCGCGGCACGGTCCAGGTGCGCGGCAGCCGCCGTACCGTCGTCGGCACCATGGCCTGGGACCTCGACGAGATCGCCGCCGCCCGCCGCGACCGCGGCCCCGAGGCCGCCCTCGCCCTCCTCGGCGAGAGCCGCCCGCACCCGACCCCCGCCCAGCCGCACCGCACCCTGGACAACGGCACGACCGGCGCCCGCCTCCACCCCTACGCCGACCTCCAGCCGGCCGGCACCCGCTCGGCCGACCTGAAGAAGTTCGGCCACCGGAGCCCGGGGAGCGCGGGATGAGCGCACGTCGGCGGCACATCGCCCACCTCTACCTGCACGGCGTACCGGGTGAGGCCCCGTACGAGGACGTGATCGACTACCTCTCCGGCATCACTCCCCATGTGCAGGCCCTACCGCCCAACGGCGTTCAGATGGACCTGACTTCGGCGCTCCGGTACTTCGACCTCTCCCCGTACGACATGGTCCAGACGGCGTTGATCAGGCTGAAGCTCTTCTACGGCATCGACGTGAGCGCCGGACTCGCGGGCAACCGCATGCTCGCGGCCATGGCGGCCGACGCGTCCGCGCCCGGCGAGACCACCTGGGTCCCCGCCGAGCGGGCCGCGGAGTGGCTGTACCCCCGGCCGCTCACCGCGCTGCCCGGGGTCGGCCGGGCCACGGCGGACACCCTCACCCGGTACGGCCTGCACACCGTCGGCCAGCTCGCCGACCTGCCGCCGGCGACCCTGCAACGGCTCCTGGGGGTCGGCCAGGCCCGTCTCCTGGCCGAACGCGCCCGCGGCCACGACCCCCGCCCGGTCGCCCCCGCGGAACCGGCGGCCCAGCTGACCGCCGACCTCGTCCTCGACCGGGACTGCCTGGATCCGGCCCAGCACCACCGGGCGGTCCTGGGGCTCGCCGAACGGATCGGCATACGGCTGCGCGGGGAACGCCAGGTCGCCGGCCGGCTCACCCTCACCGTGCGGTACGCCGACCGCAGTTCGACGACCCGCACCCGCGCGCTGCCGGAGGCCACCGCCCACTCCCCCGCCCTCGCCGCCACCGCCCTGGGCCTGCTGGCGGCCCTCGGCCTGCAGCGCGCCCGCGTCCGCGGCTACGCGCTCCGCGCCGACGCCCTGCGACCGGCCGGGACCGCCTGCCGCCAGCTCTCCATGGACCCGGGCGACGACCGCGCCCGCGCGGCCGAAGCCGCCGCCGACCGGGCCCGCCGACGCTTCGGGCCCGGGGCCGTCCGTCCGGCGACTCTGGCCGACTGACCGCTCCGCACCGGCCGCCGGCTCCGGCACAGCAGAAGGCACGTGGGCCGCGCACCGGCAGGCGGATCAGCGGGGTTCGCGGACGACGGCGACACCTCCCGGTGGGACGAGGACGGTTCCGGTGACCGGTGTGCCGGTGAGGAGTTCGACGCCTTCGGCGGGTGCCTCGGCGCCCTTTCCGGCATGGTCGATCAGGAACAGGTAGTCGGCGTCCTCGCCACGGCGCCGGACGACCTCGACTCCGGCGGGCACCTCACGCTCCGGTGACACTCCGGCGTCCCGGCGGATGCGGTGGAGCAGGGCGGCGAGCGTGTCCTGGTCGGGGTGGGTGGCCACATACCAGGCGGTGCCGTCGCCGTACTCGTGGCGGGTGACGGCGGGATGGCCGGTCAGCGGTCCGTCGGCGTGGGAGGCGACGGCCCGCGCGCCGGTGAGCCGAACCCGTTCCGACCACAGGTCGGCCGTGGCCCCGGAGGGCACCTCGCCGGTCAGGCCGGTCGTCTGTCCCGGCAGCAGAGGGAAGAGCTCGTCGGTGACGACCCCGAGGACGTCACGGAACGCGCCCGGGTAACCGCCCAGGTACACATGGCAGTTGGCGTCGACCATGCCGCTGTGGAAGCCGACGGCCAGCGTGCCCCCGCCTTCGGCGAACCGGGCCAGGTTCGCCGCCGCCTCCTCGGTGACCAGGTACAGCGAGGGCGCCAGGACCAGTTCGTAGCGGTCGAGTCCGGGGTCGTCCGGGTGTACGAAGTCGACGGCGACCCCCGCCCGCCACAAGGGGGTGTACCAGTCACGCACCAGGTCCTGGTAGCGCAGTTCACCGCTGGGCTGGGAGGGCAGTTCCAGTGCCCAACGGGCGTTCCAGTCCCACACGATCGCCACCCGCGCCGTGCCGGCGGAGTACCGCACTTCGGCCAACGCCCGCAGGTCCGCGCCGAGTTGGACGACGTCCTGCCAGATCCGGCTGTCGGTCCCGGCATGCGGCAGCATCGCCGAGTGCCACTGCTCGGCGCCCGCCTTGGCGGCCCGCCACTGGAAGAACGCGATGCCGTCGGCGCCGTGCGCCACGTGGGACAGGGCGTTGCGCCGCATTTCCCCAGGGAGCTTGGCGCGGTTGACCGGCTGCCAGTTGACGGCACCGGTCGAGTGCTCCATGAGGAACCACGGCCCACCGGCGAGCGAGCGCATCAGATCGCCGTGGAGGGCGATGTCGACCTCGGCCTCCGGGTCGTCGGACAGCAGGTAGTGGTCGTTGGAGAGGATGTCCAGCTCCGGTGCCCAGCGCCAGTAGTCGAGGGCGTCGATGGTGCGCAGGACAAGGAAGTTGGTGGTTGCGGGGGTGTCCGGAGCGGCCCGGCGCAGTACCTCGCGTTCGGCCGTGAACAGGGAGAGCAGTTCGTCGGAGCAGAAGCGGCGCCAGTCCAGCCGGTGGGTGGGGTTCGGCGGGGCCGGGGTGGCACGGGGCGGCAGGATCTGGTCCCAGTCGTAGTACCACTGGCTCCAGAACGTGGTGCCCCAGGCGTGGTTGAGGGCGTCCAGATCGTCGCCGTAGCGGGCGCGCAGCCAGGTGCGGAAGGCGGCGGCGCTGGTGTCGCAGTAGCAGGCGTCGTTGTGGCAGCCGTACTCGTTGTGCACGTGCCACATGGCGACGGCCGGATGGTCGGCGTAACGCTCGGCGAGGGCTCCGGCGATGCGCAGGGCCGCCTCGCGGTAGGCGGGGCTGGAGGGGCAGAACGTCTGGCGGCTGCCGTACGACAGTCTCCTGCCGTCCTTGTCGACCGGCAGCGCGTCCGGGTACTCGCGGAAGAACCAGGCCGGCGGTGCCGCCGTCGGGGTCGCGAGGTCGGCGGCGATGCCGTTCTCGTGGAGCAGGGCGAGGATCTTGTCCATGCGGGTGAAGTCGTAGACGCCCTCGGCCGGTTCGAGCAGGGCCCAGGAGAAGATGCCGACGCTGACCATGGTCACCCCGGCCTCGCGCATCAGGCGCATGTCCTCGGCCCAGACCTCCTCGGGCCACTGCTCGGGGTTGTAGTCACCGCCGTAGGCGATTCCGGGAATGCGGAGACGGCGTGCGGTAGTCATACGTGTTCTCTTTCGAACGGGGCCTGGTTCAGCCCTTGTTGGCGCCGAGGGTCAGTCCGCTGACGAACTGGCGCTGGAGCACGAAGTACACGATCAGGGTGGGGATCGCGGTGAGCAGGGCACCCGCGGCGACCAGGTTGGGGTCGGTGAAGTACTGGCCGGAGAGGTTGTTCAACGCACTGGTGATCGGCATGTTCTCCCCGGTGGAGATCAGCACGATCGCCCAGAAGAAGTCGTTGTAGATCCAGATCGACAACAACGTCCCCAGCGCGGCCATCGCCGGCTTGCACAACGGCAAAACGATCTGCCAGTACATCCGCCACACCGACGCCCCGTCCACCAAAGCGGCCTCGGTCAGCTCATGCGGCAGCATCCGCATGTAATTGCTGAGCACGAACGCGCAGAAGCCGGACTGGAACGCCACATGGATCAGCACCAGGCCCAGCGCCGAGTCGTACAGCTTCCCCGACATCGTGATCCCCGGCAGATCGACCAGCAGATACAGCCGGTACAGCGGGGTGATGATGACCTGCTGCGGCAGCAGGTTGCCGGCCGTGAACACCAGCAGCAGGAACAGGTTCAGCCGGAAGTCGAA
>NZ_JBEYVC010000176.1:0-22035 GCF_040643855.1 Streptomyces sp. NPDC047072
GGCGCAGCATGTGCTCGACCGTGCCGGTCGCGGTGCCGGTGCCGCTCACGTCGTAGGCCACCGGGGCTGTTGCGGCGGGCCGCGGCGACACCGGCGGCGGCAGCCGCGGCGGCGGAACCGCCGGCGGCCGGCTGACCCGGCTTGGGCTGCGGCTTCTTGCCGCCCTGGGCGACGTCCACGGGCAGCATGACCAGCGCGGTCGTACCACCGGAGTCGGACGGGCGCAGCTGGATGCGGATGCCGTGGCGCTGCGACAGACGACCGACCACGAACAGACCCATGCGGCGCGAGACCGAGACGTCCACGGTGGGCGGCGAGGCGAGCCGCTCGTTGATCTGCGCGAGGTCCTCGGGGGAGAGGCCGATGCCGGTGTCGTGGATCTCGATCAGGACGCGGCCGTCGGGCAGCGCGTGACCGGTGACCTTGACCTTGGTCTGCGGCGAGGAGAACGAGGTGGCGTTCTCGAGCAGCTCGGCGAGCAGGTGCACGAGGTCGTTGACCACGCGGCCGGCCACTTCGGTGGTCGGCACGGCGGCCAGCTCGATGCGCTCGTACTGCTCCACCTCGGACGCGGCGGCACGGAGCACGTCGACCAGGGGGACCGGGCGGGTCCACCGTCGGCCGGGCTCCTCACCCGCGAGGACCAGGAGGTTCTCACCGTTCCGGCGCATACGGGTCGCGAGGTGGTCGAGCTTGAAGAGCGAGGAGAGCTGGTCCGGGTCGGCCTCGCGGGACTCCAGTTCGGAGATGAGCGAGAGCTGACGCTGGATGAGGCCCTGGGAGCGGCGCGAGAGGTTGGTGAACATCGCGTTGACGTTGCCCCGCAGCAGGGCCTGCTCGGCGGCGAGTCGTACGGCCTCGCGGTGCACGTCGTCGAAGGCCGCGGCCACCCGGCCGATCTCGTCCCGGGAGTGCACACCGACGGACTCGACGGAGGTGTCGACGTCCTGCGGGTCGGACTCGGAGAGCTGCTTGACCAGCTCGGGCAGCCGGTCCTGGGCGACCTTGGTGGCGGTCTCCTGGAGGCGGCGCAGCGAGCGGATCATGGACCGGGCGACGACGAAGGCGCCGACCAGCGAGACACCGAGGACGAGCAGGATCAGCGCACCGGAGATGATCGCCTCGCGCTCGGACTCACTGCGCAGCTCGCGGGCCTTCTGCTCCATGTCCTCGAGCAGCGTGTGCTCGATGTTGCCCATCTGGCCGATCTTGACCGAGCTGTCGTCGACCCAGTCCTTGTACGAACGCCGGTCCAGGCCCGCCAGACCGTCCGAGCGGCCGAAGGCACGGCCCGCGTAGGTGTCGGTGGCCTCGATCGTGGAGTTGTTGTCCTCGATGGGCTTCAGGAGCTCCTCGGCGCCGTCGTCGCCGTAGATGCTGCGGAAGCTGCTGAGGTCGGACTCCTCGCTGTCGAGAGCGCCCTCGGCGTAGAGCCGGTCGGTCTCGGAGAGGTTGCCGGCGCTCGTGTTGTTCGCGGGCAGGGCCGCGGCGAGGATCGCGCGCTGGACGGACGCGTACTCCTTGGCGGAGGAGAAGGCCGCCAGGGCACGGGTGCGCTGGATCATGTCCGGGTTGCTGGTGGCCTCCGCCATGTCCTGCGAGAGGTCCAGCAGGTGGGTGATCAGGCGGTGGTACGACTCGACCGTCTGGCTGGCGTTGCCGTCGGTCTCGTAGGCCGTGCTGCGGATCTTGCTGAGGGTGTCCAGGTCGCGGACCAGGCCGACGAGGCTGTCGCGGACGCCCTGGAGGTTGCCGTCCTTGGAGGAGGTGTCGATGTCCTCGGCGGCGTTGATGAAGTTGGTCGCGGCCCGGTCGGTCTTGTCCTGGTAGCCCTTGACCGTGATGTCGCTGGCCGTGGAGTTGTGCGCCAGCGGACCCGCCGACTGGTCGCGCTCCTCCTGGAGCGCCGCGGCCAGCTCGGTGGCCTGCTTGGTCATCTCCGTCAGCAGCTTCATGTTGTCGAGCTGCTGGATGTCGTCCATGGAGTCGTTGATGCGCAGCGCGCCCAGCGAGGTGGCCGCGACCACGGGGAGCGCGAGCAGCGACACCAGACGCGTGGAGATGCGCCAGTTGCGCAGGGCTATTCGCGATCCGGGACCACTCGGGCCCTTCGGGGGCTTCACCGGCGGCGGGGCCGCGGCGGTGGACCCCCCAGACCCAGCTGTCCCGGAGGAGCCGACGGTCGCCGACGTGCTGAGGCGCCCGGGGCGCTCACCGCTGTCGACGGACGGGCCCGGGTTCTGGGCGTGCTGGGAGGAGGAACTGCCGACATTGGGGCCAGTCCCGCCGTGCTGCTCCGGCTCGGCCGAAGCGCTGCCATCCCTCTTGAAACGTCCCTGCACTAGCGTCGCAACCTCTGGACCAGGCGCCCTTCCGTGGGAACGGAAGGACACGGTGTCGGCGTTGTGGGGAGCGCCCTGAATACGCGCCCCGGTGGTCGAAATGACCGGCGCTGGCTCCCCCTCTCACCGCCGCTCGGCGCTTCTCTGCGCCCCCTGTGCGCCGGCTCGATCCCGCGGCGGTCCGTGGAATTCCAGCACAGTGCCGGATCTCCAACAAGGTCCGTGGGCCAGACCGTGACCTACGTGACACCGCGTGAGGGCAGTATCACCGGGTGTGGACCGGGATTTCCCCGAAACCGGGCAAATTCCCGCGAGTTGTCCTGTAGGGGCGGGTGTCCCAGTCGCCATGATCAGGAGCGGAATGATGGCTTCAGGGGGTCAATGTCCGTTTCGTTGCGGTGAGTTGAGCCAGGGAATTGTCCGGTTTGCCCACAGGTCAGTGAGCAAACTCACACGCCGTTGATGAGGCCCCCGTGCCCTCCGAGGGGAATGGCGTGTTTAGCCTGACGCTTTACAGAAAGACCGCTTCTGCCAACCCACGAGATCCCGGGGTCGAGTACAACCGTGAAGACGACGATGCTGTTCCAGAACATTGCCAACCCGCGGCGCACGACGCTGGCGCACCTCAAGGACGCCGACGACCTGCAGACCCCGCAGCAGCAGGAGCACCCCGTCGACCTCCCGGCCCAGACCGCCAACCCCCGTCGCACGGTCCTGATGGAGATCCCGGTCACCGCCGCGTCGTAGATCGTACGTGAGGCCCTGACCCCTCCCCGCGCTAGCCTGGAGGCTCATCTCCAGCCAGCTCAGTGAGGGGCCCAGGATCCCGTGCGCATCGCCAGATTCTCCATCGACGGGAACGTCGCCTTCGGTGCGGTCGAGGGGGACAAGCCGGACGAGCTCGTCCTCGACATCATCAAGGGCATCCCCTTCGCGGACTTCGAGCTCTCCGGTACGAAGGTCCCGCTCGGCAAGGTCAGGCTGCTGCCGCCGGTCCTCCCCAACAAGGTCGTGGCGTACGGCCGTAACTACGCCGACCACGCGAGGGAACTCGGCAACGACGTCCCGGACGTCCCGTTCGCCTTCTTCAAGCCGTCCACCTCGGTGATCGGCCCCGGCGACGCCATCCAGTACCCCTCCTTCTCCACCGACGTCCACCACGAGGCCGAACTGGCCGTCGTCATCGGGCGCATGTGCCGCGAGGTGCCCCACGACCGCGTCAAGGACGTGATCTTCGGCTACACCTGCGCCAACGACATCACCGCGCGGGACGTCCAGAAGCGCGAGAAGCAGTGGGCGCGGGCCAAGGGCTTCGACACCTCCTGCCCGCTGGGCCCCTGGGTGGAGACGGACCTGGACCTGAAGACCGCGTCCGACCTGACGATCCAGCTCACGGTCAACGGCGAACAACGCCAGCTCGGCCGCACCAGCGAGATGATCCACTCCATCGAGGATCTGATCGTCAACATCTCCGAGGCCATGACGCTGCTCCCCGGCGACGTGATCCTCACGGGCACCCCGGCAGGCGTCGGGCCGCTCACCGTCGGCGACGAGGTCGCCGTCACCATCGAAGGCATCGGCACTCTCACCAACAAGGTTGTCAAGCGTGGCTAGCGCACCCGTCCGCGTACGTTTCTGTCCCTCGCCCACCGGTAACCCCCATGTGGGCCTGGTCCGCACCGCCCTGTTCAACTGGGCCTTCGCCCGGCACCACCAGGGCACGCTCGTCTTCCGCATCGAGGACACCGACGCGGCCCGCGACTCCGAGGAGTCCTACGAGCAGCTGCTGGACGCGATGCGCTGGCTGGGCTTCGACTGGGACGAGGGCCCCGAGGTCGGCGGCCCGCACGCGCCGTACCGCCAGTCGCAGCGGATGGACCTCTACAAGGAGGTCGCGCAGAAGCTCCTGGACGCCGGGCACGCCTACCGCTGCTACTGCTCCCAGGAGGAGCTGGACACCCGCCGCGAGGCCGCCCGCGCCGCCGGCAGGCCGTCCGGCTACGACGGCCACTGCCGCGACCTCACCGACGAGCAGGTCGCCGCGTACGTCGCCGAGGGCCGCGCGCCCATCGTCCGCTTCCGCATGCCCGACGAGACGATCACCTTCACGGACCTGGTCCGCGGCGAGCTGACGTTCACCCCGGAGAACGTCCCGGACTACGGGATCGTACGAGCGAACGGAGCGCCCCTCTACACGCTCGTGAACCCGGTCGACGACGCACTGATGGAGATCACGCACGTCCTGCGCGGCGAGGACCTGCTGTCGTCGACGCCTCGTCAGATCGCCCTGTACAAGGCGCTGATCGAGCTGGGCGTGGCCAAGTACGTGCCTTCCTTCGGGCACTTGCCGTATGTGATGGGCGAGGGCAATAAGAAGCTCTCCAAGCGTGACCCGCAGGCGTCCCTCAACCTCTACCGGGAGCAGGGCTTCCTGCCCGAGGGACTGCTCAACTACCTGTCCCTGCTGGGCTGGTCGCTCTCGGCGGACAAGGACATCTTCACCACCGACGAGCTGATCGCCGCCTTCGACATCGCGGACGTGCAGCCCAACCCGGCGCGCTTCGACCTGAAGAAGTGCGAGGCGATCAACGGCGACCACATCCGCCTCCTGGACGTGAAGGACTTCACGGAGCGCTGCGCGCCATGGCTGAAGGCGCCGTTCGCCCCGTGGGCGCCGGAGGACTTCGACGAGTCGAAGTGGCAGGCGATCGCCCCGCACGCCCAGACCCGCCTCAAGGTCCTCTCCGAGATCACCGACAACGTGGACTTCCTGTTCCTCGCCGAGCCGGTCTTCGACGAGCCGTCGTGGACGAAGGCGATGAAGGAAGGCAGCGACGCGCTCCTGGCGACCGCCCGCGAGAAGCTGGAGTCGGCCGACTGGACCTCTCCGGAGTCCCTCAAGGAGGCCGTCCTGGCCGCCGGCGAGGCCCACGGCCTCAAGCTCGGCAAGGCCCAGGCCCCGGTCCGCGTCGCCGTCACCGGCCGCACCGTCGGCCTGCCCCTCTTCGAGTCCCTGGAGGTCCTGGGCAAGGAGACGACGCTGGCCCGGATCGACGCGGCCCTGGCCAAGCTCGCGGGCTGACACCTACCGTCGGATCATGAGCATTCGCGCGGTGGTCTGGGACGTCGATGACACCCTCTTCGACTACACGGGGGCCGACCGCGCCGGTATGCGTCTGCATCTGGCGGCCGAGGGGCTGCTCGGCGCGTACGAGAGCGCCGAGCAGGCCATCGCGCGGTGGCGGGCGGTCACCGATGCCCAATGGGCGCGGTTCTCCGCCGGGGAGGTCGACTTCCAGGGGCAGCGGCGGGACCGGGTGCGGGTGTTTCTCGGGGAGGCGCTGAGCGACGTGGAGGCGGACGCCTGGTTCGCGCGGTACATCGCGCACTACGAGACCGTCTGGGCCCTCTTCCCGGACGTCCTGCCCGCTCTGGACGCCCTCGCGGCCAGCCACCGGCACGCGGTGCTCTCCAACTCCAGCATCCACGTCCAGGACCACAAGCTCCGCGTCCTCGGTGTCCACGACCGCTTCGAGGTCATCCTGTGCGCCGCGGAACTCGGCGTCTCCAAGCCCGAGGCCGGTGCCTTCCTCGCCGTCTGCGACGCCCTGGAGCTGGCCCCGCGCGAAGTGGCGTACGTCGGCGACCATCCGGAGATCGACGGACGGGGTGCCGCGGAGGCCGGACTGCTCTCCGTCTGGATCGACCGGGACGGCGGGGTGCACTCCGCCGCGGCCGCGCCCGGCGGCCCGCACCGGATCGGCTCCCTCGCCGAACTCCCCGTGATCCTCGGCTCGGATACCCGTTTTGGAGCCCCGTCCACCTTCGGGTAATGTTCTTCCTGCGCCGCCGAGGAGCGGGCCGAAAGGCCGGAACCCGGGGGAGCGAACTAGAACAAGATCCCCACAGGGGCTTGCGTTCCAGTGGCCTATGGTGTAATTGGCAGCACGACTGATTCTGGTTCAGTTAGTCTTGGTTCGAGTCCAGGTAGGCCAGCTCGCAGAGCTCATCTGCGCCGTGGATCATGTCCACAAAGCCCCCGTTGTGTAGCGGCCTAGCACGCTGCCCTCTCAAGGCAGTAGCGCCGGTTCGAATCCGGTCGGGGGTACTGGTTCCGATCTTCTCGGGACTGCTAGGGCCCCCGTTGTGTAGCGGCCTAGCACGCCGCCCTCTCAAGGCGGTAGCGCCGGTTCGAATCCGGTCGGGGGTACGAACTGGTCTAAACCACATTGGTCTATGGTGTAATTGGCAGCACGACTGATTCTGGTTCAGTTAGTCTTGGTTCGAGTCCAGGTAGACCAGCTTCTCGCCCCCGTTGTGTAGCGGCCTAGCACGCCGCCCTCTCAAGGCGGTAGCGCCGGTTCGAATCCGGTCGGGGGTACGAGACGAAGGCTCTTCGCTTTGGCGGGGGGCCTTCGCTGCGTTCGGGATCACTCGAACCCGTATCTGCGCGCCGACTCCTCCTCCTGTGCCAGCCGGTGCAGTGCCTGAAGCGCCGGTTCGTTGAGGATCGCCCCCAGGACGGCGAACTCG
The DNA here is from genome assembly GCF_040643855.1 of Streptomyces sp. NPDC047072. Classification (NCBI taxonomy): domain Bacteria; kingdom Bacillati; phylum Actinomycetota; class Actinomycetes; order Kitasatosporales; family Streptomycetaceae; genus Streptomyces; species Streptomyces sp. NPDC047072. The sequence continues at coordinate 6,876 of NZ_JBEYVC010000176.1, forward strand.
ACCCGCTGCGCTTCCGACGGATGCGCCTCCAGATGGTCCAGGTCGAGGACCGCTGTCCGCTGCATCAACTCGGCGTACGGCACGAGTTGTTCGGCTCCCCAGTCGTAGCCGAGCCGGCGGAACGCGGCCACCGCCACCACCAGCGAGCGATACGCGGGGGAGACGGTCGTGAGTTGCTTGGCGTTCTCCCAGCCGAGCCGGTCCAGGAGTGCGCCGACTTCCCGGTGCGCCGCCTGTACGTGCCTGTCCTCCGCGTCCGGCTCCGGGGCCTGCGGCAACGCCCACAGGGCGGCGCCGAGCCGGATCGTACGGCCCAGGGAGTCGTCGTCGACGTGCTCCAGGACCTCTCTGACCTTGGCCACTGGGACGCCGCCCACCTGGATCATCGCGCGCACCAGCCGCAGGCGCCGTAGGTGCTCCTCGTCGTACTCGGCGGTCGTCGCGTTGACCTGGCGGCCGGGGGCCAACAGGCCTTCGCGCAGGTAGTACTTGATCGTCGCGGTGGAGACCCCGCTGCGTTCGCTGAGTTCGGCCAGCCGCATCTCTTGCGCCCTTTCTCGGATACCGGCACTATCCAAGCATGCCGCGCTCGGATAGTGCTGCTCACCAATGAGGGGGTCCCGTGGTCGGGAAGTTCGGGAAGAAGGTCGCCGCAGGTCGTACCACCGCAGCAGCCGAGGGGGACGTGGTCGTCCTGCTGATCGGTATGAGGATCAACCACTTCTGGGCCGTGCACCACTGGGGGCCGGTGTTCCTCGCGATGCCGCGCATGCTGCGGGAGCTGGGGCGGGCGCCGGAACGGGGGTTGCTCTCCCACGTCCTGCTGACGGCGTCGCCGCGGACGTACTACGTCGTCCAGTACTGGGAGTCGAAGGAGAAGCTGTACGCGTACGCGCACGCGTCGGACATGTTCCACCGGCGCGCCTGGGCGATCATCAACCGCAAGGAGAAGGCGGGGAAGGCCCGCCGGCACGTGGGGTTGTGGCACGAGGCGTACGTGGTCCCGGAGGGCTCGTACGAGTCGATCTACGCGGACATGCCGGAGTTCGGGTTGGCGGCGGCGCACGGGCAGGTGCCGGTGGAGCGCAGGGGGCGTTCAGCGAAGGAACGGTTCGCTTACAAGGCGGGGAAGGTGACTCGTTAGGGGCGCGGGGAACTGCGCGACAAGCCACGACGGCGGGTGAGCCGCCAAACTGCCCTTCGGTTCAAGACCTGCCGCGGCGTTGAGGCCGGTCTCGAACCGATGGGCGCGCCCTCAACCCGTGCGGCGCAGTGCCTCGGAGAGGCGGGCTGCGGCGTCGATGACCGCCTGGGCGTGCATGCGGCCCGGGTGGCGGGTCAGGCGTTCGATGGGGCCGGAGACCGAGACGGCCGCCACGACGCGGTTGGAGGGGCCGCGGACGGGCGCGGAGACGGACGCCACGCCCGGCTCGCGCTCGCCGATGGACTGGGCCCAGCCGCGGCGCCGTACGCCCGACAGGGCCGTCGCCGTGAAGCGGGCGCCCTGGAGGCCGCGGTGCAGCCGCTCCGGCTCCTCCCAGGCCATCAGGATCTGCGCCGAGGAGCCGGCCTTCATCGTGAGCGTCGAGCCCACCGGGACCGTGTCCCGAAGGCCGGACAGGCGTTCCGCCGCGGCGACGCAGATGCGCATGTCGCCCTGGCGGCGGTAGAGCTGCGCGCTCTCGCCGGTGATGTCCCGCAGATGCGTGAGCACCGGGCCCGCCGTGGCGAGGAGACGGTCCTCGCCGGCCGCCGCGGCCAGCTCCGCGAGGCGGGGGCCGAGAATGAAACGGCCCTGCATGTCGCGTGCCACCATGCGGTGGTGTTCCAGGGCCACGGCCAGCCGGTGGGCCGTGGGCCGTGCCAGTCCGGTCGCCGCGACCAAGCCCGCGAGGGTGGCCGGACCGGACTCCAGGGCGCTCAGGACAAGGGCTGCCTTGTCCAGGACGCCGACGCCGCTACTGTTGTCCATGCAACGATACTCACGTCTCACTCTGTGAAACGCAAGTTCCTTTTTCCGTGAGACGCGCAACCCTTGTAGGCACAGCGGCCCGGTGACCGTACGGGCCTGGTGACGGGTGCCCGTGAACTGGGGCCGGGTGCCGTCTCCTCAAGATCTCTAGTTGGGCCGGTGGACGATCTCGCCGGCCGGAGGGAAAGCGATGGGTAGGACACTCGCGGAGAAGGTCTGGGACGACCACGTCGTCCGGCGCGCCGAGGGCGAGCCTGACCTCCTCTTCATCGATCTGCACCTGCTGCACGAGGTGACCAGCCCGCAGGCCTTCGACGGCCTCCGCAAGAGCGGCCGCCAGGTGCGCCGGCTCGACCTGACCATCGCCACCGAGGACCACAACACCCCGACCCTCGACATCGACAAGCCCATCGCCGACCCGGTCTCCCGGGTCCAGCTGGAGACGCTGCGCAAGAACGCCGCCGAGTTCGGCGTGCGCCTGCACCCGCTGGGCGACGTAGAGCAGGGTGTCGTGCACGTCGTCGGCCCGCAGCTGGGTCTGACCCAGCCCGGTATGACGGTTGTCTGCGGCGACTCCCACACCTCCACGCACGGCGCCTTCGGCGGCCTGGCGTTCGGTATCGGCACCTCCCAGGTGGAGCACGTGCTGGCCACCCAGACGCTGCCGCTGGTCCGCCCGAAGACCATGGCCATCACGGTCGACGGCGAACTGCCCGAGGGCGTCACCGCCAAGGACCTGATCCTCGCGATCATCGCCCGGATCGGCACCGGCGGCGGCCAGGGCTACGTCCTGGAGTACCGCGGCTCCGCCATCGAGAAGCTCTCGATGGAGGCCCGCATGACCATCTGCAACATGTCGATCGAGGCCGGTGCCCGCGCGGGCATGATCGCCCCCGACCAGACCACGTTCGACTACCTGGAGGGCCGTCCGCACGCCCCCAAGGGCGAGGACTGGGACGCGGCCGTCGCGTACTGGAAGACCCTGAAGACGGACGAGGACGCCGAGTTCGACGCCGAGGTCGTCATCAAGGCCGAGGAACTGTCGCCGTTCGTCACCTGGGGCACCAACCCCGGTCAGGGCGCGCCCCTTTCGGCGGACGTCCCCGACCCGGCTTCGTACGAAGACGCATCGGAGCGCCTCGCCGCTGAAAAGGCCCTGGAATACATGGGGTTGGAGGCCGGCCAGCCGCTGCGCTCCATCAACGTGGACACCGTCTTCGTAGGTTCGTGCACCAACGGCCGTATCGAGGACCTGCGCGCCGCCGCCGAGCTCCTCAAGGGCCGCAAAGTCGCCGACGGCGTACGGATGCTGGTCGTCCCGGGCTCCGCGCGGGTGGGCCTGCAGGCCGTCTCCGAGGGCCTGGACGTCGTCTTCAAGGAGGCCGGCGCCGAATGGCGGCACGCGGGTTGCTCGATGTGCCTCGGTATGAACCCGGACCAGCTGGCCCCGGGTGAGCGCTCCGCGTCCACCTCCAACCGCAACTTCGAGGGCCGCCAGGGCAAGGGCGGTCGTACGCACCTGGTCTCGCCGCAGGTCGCCGCCGCGACCGCCGTGCTGGGCCACCTGGCCTCGCCCGCCGACCTGACCGACGGGGCCGTCGCCCCCGCGCCCGCTGGAGTCTGAGAGTCATGGAAGCATTCACCACGCACACCGGCCGGGCCGTTCCGCTGCGTCGCTCGAACGTCGACACCGACCAGATCATCCCTGCTCACTGGCTCAAGAAGGTGACCAGGGACGGGTTCGAGGACGGACTGTTCGAGGCCTGGCGCAAGGACGAGAAATTCATCCTCAACCAGCCCGAGCGCAAGGGCGCGACGGTCCTGGTGGCCGGCCCCGACTTCGGCACCGGTTCCTCCCGTGAGCACGCGGTGTGGGCGCTGCAGAACTACGGCTTCAAGACCGTGATCTCCTCCCGCTTCGCCGACATCTTCCGCGGCAACTCGCTGAAGAACGGCCTGCTCACGGTCGTTCTGGACCAGAAGATCGTGGAAGCGCTGCAGGAGCTCAGCGAGAACGACCCCGAGGCCGAGATCACCGTCGACCTTCAGGCCCGCGAGGTGCGCGCCGAGGGCGTCACCGCGAGCTTCGAGCTGGACGAGAACTCCCGCTGGCGGCTGCTGAACGGCCTGGACGACATCTCCATCACCCTCCAGAACGAGGGCGACATCGCGGCGTACGAGGCCAAGCGGCCCTCGTTCAAGCCCCAGACGATCCAGGCGTGACGGCAACCCTCCTTCGGAGCAACTGAACAGGTCGAGTTTCGGCCACGCGAGACCCTCTCTGTACCCCCGATCAGCCCGATCGGGGGTACAGCCGTGTCTGCGCACGAAACCTCTTCGCACAGGCACTGGCTTTCGTTCAACTTGCCACGTTACAAAGGGTGTTGCGGGGGTACGCGTGTCCTGTGACCGTGGCTTTCGCACATGCCCGGAAGGCCGTCTGAGGTGGCAGTTGCCCCCCTGGCAGGCGACAACTCGCCCCAGATGGCACAATCTGTGCATGGAACACGACGGCCAACTCGAGCTCTATGCGGCAGTCGCGGTCCAACTCAAGGAAGCGCACGCAAGAGTGCGCGCACTGCAAGTCCCGGAGGGCGTACGGATGGCGCTGACCCGGAAGCTGCTGGTCATAACGGCCGCGGCCAAGCACGACGTCGTCGAAGCGACAAGGCGTCTGGAGCGGTTCACCGCTGACCTCGACGCGGGTCGAATCCCGGAAGAGGAGCGCTGAACAAGTCCAGGGAAGCCGAGTTCGTTGCGGCACAAGGGTGATAAGCCCGTTTCGTGTTTGATTTGCGGTATATATCTGCCTAACGTGCGAAAAAGCTTGAACACTTTCGTTCTGGCAATGTCTCCGAAGGGGAAGACGTGAACAAGGCGCAGCTCGTAGAAGCGATTGCCGACAAGGTCGGTGGCCGTCAGCAGGCCGCCGAGGCGGTCGACGCGGTCCTGGACGCCATCGTCCGCGCGACCGTGGCGGGAGACCGGGTCTCGGTCACCGGGTTCGGTTCGTTCGAGAAGGTCGACCGTCCGGCCCGTTACGCCCGCAACCCCCAGACGGGCGAGCGGGTTCGGGTCAAGAAGACCTCCGTTCCGCGCTTCCGCGCGGGCCAGGGCTTCAAGGACCTGGTGAGCGGCACGAAGAAGCTCCCGAAGAACGACGTCGCGGTCAAGAAGGCGCCCAAGGGCAGCCTGACCGGCGGGGCTTCGGCGACGGTCAAGAAGGCGGCCGCCAAGAAGGCGACCACCGCCAAGACCGCGGCCGCGAAGAAGACCACCGCGAAGAAGACGACGGCCAAGAAGACCACGGCCACCGCCAAGAAGACCACGGCGAAGAAGGCGCCCGCCAAGAAGACGACCGGCACCACCGCCAAGACCGCCGCGGCGAAGAAGACCACCGCCAAGAAGGCCCCGGCGAAGAAGGTGACCGCCAAGAAGGCGCCCGCCAAGAAGTCGGCGGCTCGCACCACCACCGCCAAGAAGGCCACCGCCCGCAAGAGGTAAGGGCGTCAGGGCACTCACGCGCCGGGCCGGACTCCGCACGGAGTCCGGCCCGCGGCGTGTTCGGGCTCAGAAGGTCTGGAGCGTCACGAGGGTGATCCTGTCGCCCTCCATCTCGATACGGACCCGCTGACCGGGCCGCAGGAGCCGGAGGCCGCCGGCGTCGAAGGCCGGGGTGTCGAAGGGCACGGGAGTGCCGTCGTCCAGGAGGACCTGCCCGCTGCGTGATTCCTGGTCGTACGTGTACGCGGTCGCCTGCATGCGGTCAGCGTAGTGTCTGCGCCGCCACGACCGACTTGGTGTACGGGCCCACCCCCAGCGCCAGCGCCGCCCGCAGGTCCTCCCCGGTGTCCACGTCCTGCCGTACCGAGTCCACGTCGGTCAGGAGGAGTTCCTTCGCCCCCGACGCCCGATGGCGGAACCGGGAATCCGTACCGAACTCCGGGCGCAATTCCGCACCCGGAGCCGCGGCCAGCAGGGTGGTGCCGATTTCCGCGGTGTCCGGCAGGAAAGCGCGCGGGAATTGCGCGGCCGCGTCGAGGACCCGGCCCAATTCGAGGGCGCGCAGCGCCGGCAGGTCGGCGTTCAGGGCCGCGAGAGCGCAGGAGGGGCGCTCGGCGCGTACGACGGCCGCCGCGTGCGCCAGAGCGGCGTTCAGGCCGTCATGGGGCTCGTCGGCGACGATCCGGGCGCCCAGGGCCGCCAGCTCGCGGGCGGCCAGCGCGTCGTTGGTGACGACGGCCACATCCCGGACCGCCCCACAGGCCAGCGCGGCCGCCACCGTGTCCTGGGCGAAGGCGAGGGCCAGGCCAGGCCGCACCCCGTCGGCCGCGGTGTCCGCGAGCCTGCTCTTGGCCCGCGCCAGGGGTTTCAGGGGTATGACCAAGGTCCACTGCACGAGCGTTCCGTCCCTCTCTTGTCGCGATCATTGTCACTCAGCCGTCACGTGGCCCATCTGGCGGTGTCGGCGGCGGGGCGTACGGTGTTCTCGACAGACCGTCGGCCTGGGGCGACACTTGTGCGGCCCCCATGGCCCTAGAGGAAGGTGCTCGCGTGCCCCGCCGCAGAATCGGCTTCTGGTACCGCCTGGCAGCGGTGATCGCCAAACCGCCGCTCGTGGTTCTGATCAAGCGGGACTGGCGCGGAATGGAGCACATTCCGGCCGACGGCGGCTTTATCGCCGCGGTCAACCACAATTCGCACATCGATCCCTTCGCGTACGCGCACTTTCAGTACAACACCGGCCGCGTCCCGCGATTCCTCGCGAAGAGCGGTCTTTTCGGCAAGGGATTCGTCGGGGTCATGATGCGCGGCACCGGGCAGATCCCCGTCTACCGCGAGTCCACGGACGCGCTCAGCGCCTTCCGGGCCGCGATCGAGGCGGTGGAGCGCGGCGAGTGCGTCGCCTTCTACCCCGAGGGCACCATCACCCGGGACCCCGACCAGTGGCCCATGACCGGCAAGACCGGCGCCGCGCGCGTGGCCCTCAAGACCAAGTGCCCGGTGATCCCGGTCGCGCAGTGGGGCGCCAACGAACTGCTGCCGCCGTACGCCAAGAAGCTCAACGTCCTTCCGCGCAAGACCTCTCACGTCCTCGCGGGCCCCCCGGTGGACCTGTCGCGCTTCTACGACAAGGAGATGACCCAGGATCTCCTGAAGGAGGCCACCGAGGTCATCATGGCCGCCGTCACCCGGCAACTGGAGGAGATCCGGGGCGAGAAGGCGCCGGAAGTCCCGTACGACCCGCGCCGCGAGCGCATCGAGCAGCGACGCCGGACCGAGGTCGAGACCGGCCACGAGGGGGAGAAGAGCAAGTGAGCAAGCCCGTCAAGGCGGCGGTTCTCAGCGCCGGTTCATGGGGTACGGCCTTCGGGATCGTCCTGGCCGACGCCGGCTGCGAGGTCACCCTGTGGGCACGTCGTCCGGAGGTGGCCGAGGCCATCAACTCGACCCGGACGAACCCCGACTACTTCCCCGGTGTGGAACTCCCGGAGGGGGTCACGGCCGCCACGGATCCCGCCGCGGCCGTCGCGGACGCCGACTACACGGTCCTGTCGGTCCCTTCACAGACCCTGCGCGCCAACCTCGCCGAGTGGACCCCGCTGCTCGCCCCGGACACCGTCCTCGTCTCCCTCATGAAGGGCGTCGAACTCGGCACCACCATGCGGATGAGCGAGGTCGTCGAGGACGTCACCAAGGTCGGGCAGGACCGCATCGCGGTCGTCACCGGACCCAACCTCGCGCGCGAGATCGCCGCCCGGATGCCGGCCGCCGCGGTGGTCGCGTGCACCGACGAGGCGGTCGCCCAAAAGCTCCAAGCCGCTTGCCACACCCCGTACTTCAGGCCGTACACCAACACCGACGTGGTCGGCTGCGAACTCGGCGGCGCCGTGAAGAACGTCATCGGTCTCGCCGTCGGCATCGCGGACGGCATGGGCCTCGGCGACAACGCCAAGGGCTCGCTCATCACGCGCGGGCTCGCCGAGACCACCCGGCTCGGACTCGCCATGGGTGCCGACCCGCTGACGTTCGCCGGACTCGCCGGTCTCGGCGACCTGGTGGCGACGTGCTCCTCGCCGCTCTCGCGCAACCACACCTTCGGCACCAACCTCGGCAAGGGCATGACGCTCCAGGAGACCATCGCGGTCACCAAGCAGACCGCCGAGGGCGTCAAGTCCTGTGAGTCCGTGCTGGATCTGGCCCGCCGGCACGGCGTCGACATGCCGATCACCGAGACGGTCGTCGGCATCGTGCACGAGGGCAAGTCCCCGGTGGTCGCCGTCAAGGAGCTCATGTCGCGCAGCGCGAAGCCCGAGCGACGCTGAATATCGCTGTACGCCGCTGAACAACGCCCCGGGATGTCCCATATAGGGAGCATTTAACCGGGTAATGTCAGGGTGCTATGAGCACCGAGAACTTCCCCCACAGTCCTCAGCAGCCTCCTCGTAAGCCGCGCGTGGCCGTCGTGTTCGGCGGCCGCAGCTCCGAACACGGGATCTCCGTCGTGACGGCCGGCGCCGTCCTGCGCGCCATCGACCGGACGAAGTACGACGTGCTGCCGATCGGCATCACCAGGGAGGGCCGCTGGGCCCTGGCCGTCGACGAGCCGCAGCGGATGGCGATCACCGGCCGCCGTACGCCGGAGGTCGAGGACGTGGCCGAGCCGACCGAGGGGGCCGTGGTGCTGCCCCTCGACCCCGGCAACCGCGAGGTCGTCGTCAGCGAGCCGGGATCGGTGCCCAAGGCGCTCGGCGAGGTCGACGTCGTCTTCCCCGTCCTGCACGGCCCCTACGGCGAGGACGGCACCCTCCAGGGCCTGCTGGAGCTCTCCGGTGTCCCGTACGTCGGCTCGGGCGTGCTGGCCTCGGCCGTCGGCCAGGACAAGGAGTACATGAAGCGGGTGTTCACCGCCTTCGGGCTCCGGGTCGGCCCGTACACGGTGATCCGCCCGCGCGAGTGGCAGCGGGACGAGGCGGGCGCCCGCCGGCGGATCGTCGACTTCGCGGCCGCGCACGGCTGGCCGCTGTTCGTGAAGCCCGCGCGCGCGGGTTCGTCGATCGGCATCACCAGGGTCGAGGACCTGTCCGCACTGGACGAGGCGATCGCCGAGGCCCGCCGCCACGACCCGAAGTTCATGATCGAGGCGGCGGTCCGGGGCCGCGAGATCGAGTGCGGGGTCCTGGAGTTCGCGGACGGGCCGCGCGCCTCGATGCCCTCCGAGATCCCGCCGCCGGACACGCACGCGTACTACGACTTCGAGGCGAAGTACATCGACTCGACCCCCGGGATCGTGCCGGCGCCCCTGACCCCGGAGCAGACCGCGGAGGTCCGACGGCTCGCCGTGCGGGCCTTCGAGGCGGTCTCCTGCGAGGGCCTGGTCCGCGCGGACTTCTTCCTCACGGAGGACGGCTTCGTCATCAACGAGATCAACACCATGCCCGGCATGACACCGATCTCGATGTACCCGCAGATGTGGGCGGCGAGCGGCGTGGACTACCCGCGGCTGGTGGACGAGTTGATCCAGGCGGCCCTGCGCAGGCCGACGGGGCTCAGGTAGTCAGTCGGCGATCCCTTCGGGGATCGCCTTCTTGACCGAGGGCGCCAGGTCCACCAGGGGGGCCATGCCGTCCCCCGTACGCCCCGAGGGGATCGTCACCTCGACGTACGCCGTGCGCAGCGTCGTGGTGAAGCGGAACGAGCCGTCGTCCTGCTTCTCCAGCAGCCAGCCCACCCCGTTGACCTCGACGCCGTCGGCCTCGGGGTCGTTCATCTTCTCGGGCCGTACGACACCGCACCGCAGTATGATCGCCGGGTTCCCCCAGCCCGCGGTCAGCGCGGACGCGGGCTCGGGATCCCGGCGACCGAGATCGTCCACCTTGGCGGGCAGCGCCCTGTCCAGGTCGTCGCACAGCTTCGTGACCTTCGCCCCGGGCGAGGGAACCGCGGCCGTCGGGCTGTCGTCCGCCGAGGAACAGCCCGCGAGCGTGATCAGCAGCGCGAGCGCGGGCGGCCCGACATGGAGGGGGCGCCGGCGACGGAAGAAGTTCACCGGCCAAGGGTAGACGGGGGCTACAGATGGACGACCGGGCAGGTCAGGGTGCGCGTGATGCCGTCCACTTGCTGGACCTTCGCGACCACCAGGCGGCCCAGGTCGTCCACGGTGTCCGCCTGGGCGCGGACGATCACGTCATAGGGTCCTGTCACGTCCTCGGCCTGGATGACTCCAGGGATCTTGCTGATCGTCTCGGCGACGGTCGACGCTTTGCCGACCTCCGTCTGGATCAGGATGTACGCCTGTACCACGGAACCTCCAGGGCGGCCACGAGGATCATGTGGGGAAAAGGAACGCCACGGTATCGCGTCGCCGCTCGCCGCGGGGAGACCCCAGGGGGCGCGGACGCCCGCGCCGGGGTGCGGGCACTACCGAAGTTGACGGTCCCCTCGACCGTATCGAGGACACTGGTGACCCGCGACCGGGCACGGCAAGGCACAGAAGGGGCGTAAGGGCAATGAAGGGCACTGTTGGTGAGCTCGGGGAGTTCGGGCTCATCAGGGAGCTCACCTCCCGTCTCACCACCACCTCGGCGGTCCGGGTCGGCCCCGGCGACGACGCCGCGGTGGTCGCCGCGCCCGACCGCAGGGTCGTGGCGAGCACCGACATCCTTCTGGAGGGCCGGCACTTCCGCCGCGACTGGTCCACGGCCTACGATGTCGGCCGCAAGGCCGCCGCCCAGAACCTCGCCGACATCGCCGCCATGGGCGCCGTGCCGACCGCCCTGCTGCTCGGCCTGGTGGTGCCCGCCGAACTCCCCGTGACCTGGCCCTCGGAGCTCATGGACGGCCTGCGCGACGAGTGCCAGGTCGCGGGCGCGTCGGTGGTCGGCGGGGACGTCGTGCGCGGCGACACGATCATGGTCTCCATCACCGCCCTCGGCGATCTGCGGGGCCAGGAGCCGGTGACCCGGGCCGGCGCCCAGCCCGGCGACCTCGTCGCGGTGACCGGCTGGCTGGGCTGGTCCGCGGCCGGCTACGCGGTGCTCTCCCGCGGCTTCCGCTCGCCGCGCGCCTTCGTGGAGGCGCACCGGCGTCCCGAGCCGCCGTACCACGCGGGCCCGGCCGCGGCCGCCCTCGGTGCGACCGCCATGTGCGACGTCAGCGACGGGCTGATCGCCGACCTCGGGCACATCGCCGAGGCCAGCAAGGTCCGCATCGACATCCGCTCCGGCGCGATCGACATCCCCTCGCAGATGAACGACATCGGGCAGGCCGTCGGCGTCGACCCCATCCAGTGGGTGCTGACCGGGGGAGAGGACCACGCGATCGTGGCGACCTTCTCGCCCGACGTGAAGCTCCCGGCCCGCTGGAAGGTGATCGGCGAGGTCCTCAACCCCTCGGCGCTGCCCCGGGTCACCGTGGACGGGGAGCCCTGGACGAGCAAGGGCGGCTGGGACCACTTCGGCGGGGACATCGAGTCGTGAAGCGCGCAGGGAAGCCCCGCGTGCTCACGGTCGCCGGCTCCGACTCGGGCGGAGGCGCGGGAATCCAGGCCGACTTGAAGACTATGCTCGCGCTCGGCGTGCACGGCATGAGCGTGATCACCGCGGTCACCGCGCAGAACTCCCTGGGCGTGCAAGGGGCTTGGGAGCTGCCGGTGGCGGCGGTGCGGGCGCAGTACCGCAGTGTCGTGGACGACATCGGCGTCCAGGCGGTGAAGACCGGCATGCTCGCCTCGGCCGAACTCGTCGAGGGGGTGGCCGAGTTGATCGCCGCCACGGACGCGCCGGCCGTGATCGACCCGGTCGGCGTCTCCAAGCATGGGGATTCCCTGCTGGCTTCGGAGGCCCTGGAATCCGTACGGCGCGCCCTGCTCCCCGTGGCCACGGTCGCCACCCCGAACCTCGACGAGGTGGCCCAGCTGACCGGCGTACGGGTCGAGTCGGAGGCGGGGCTGCGGGAGGCCGCGGCGGCCGTCCTGTCGTACGGACCGAAGTGGGCCCTGATCAAGGGCGGCCATCTCTCCGGCGACGCCGTCGACCTGCTCACCGACGGCTCCGCGGAGCACTGGCTGCGGGCGCCCCGCCTCGACAACCGGCACACCCACGGCACGGGCTGCACGCTCGCCTCCGCGATCGCGTCACAGCTCGCAAAGGGGCGGCCGGTGCCGGAGGCGGTGGCGGCGGCGAAGGAGTACGTGACCGGGGCGATCAGGGCGGGGTTCGCGCTGGGGGGCGGGATCGGGCCCGTGGATCACGGCTGGCGGTTCCCGACGTAGGAAAAGGGTGTGGGCACAGTGGGTGGGCACAGCAAAAAGCCGGCCCACCGAGGTGGACCGGCTTACTGCGGCGAGCCGGGTGGCCGCGCGCTCAGCTGTTGCGTCAGCGCGAGACCTTGCCGGCCTTGATGCACGAGGTGCAGGCGTTCACGCGCTTCGGCGTCCCGCCGACCACAGTACGGACGCGCTGGATGTTGGGGTTCCAGCGACGGGACGTACGGCGGTGCGAGTGCGAGATGTTGTTGCCGAAGCCCGGCCCCTTGCCGCAGACGTCGCAGTTGGCAGCCACGGGTCACTCCAAAGACTTCAGATGCACTTACGGTTGGATCCCGGCTTGCCGGGATCGAGATCGAAGGATCAGAGATCTGAGTGGCGTTGCCAGGGGAATGGCCCGATGTGGATCGGGCAACCGGAGCAGCATACAACGACCGCGCCAGTAGAACGAAACTACCATGGCTGCTCTACGCTGCGTCCAGTCCAGCCAGCTCAGGGAGGCGCAGGTGGCGCAGGTGCCGCAGACGTTCTTCGATGCTCTCGCGGTGCGCACCTGGTGCGGTCTCGCGCTTCGGGCGTTGGGACGGGCGCGCGAGGAGATAGACGCGATCAACGTCTATCCGGTGGCCGACGGGGACACCGGAACGAACCTGTACCTGACCATGGAGTCGGCGGCCACCGCGGTGGACGCGGTGTTCGAGGCCTACGCCGCCGACGGGCCCGCGCTCTCCGACGCGGCGCGCGCGATGGCGCACGGCGCCCTCATAGGCGCCCGCGGGAACTCCGGGACGATCCTCGCCCAGCTGCTGCGGGGGATGGCCCAGGTGCTCGCCGAGGACAGTGAGACGGTTCACACGGACGGAGCGGGCCTCGGGCTCGCCCTGCGGCACGCGGCCGACTCCGCCCGGCTGGCCGTGGCCCACCCCGTCGAGGGCACGGTCCTGTCCGTCGCCTCGGCCGCCGCGGACGCCGCCGGTACGGCCGAGGGCGACTGCGGGACGGTGGCCCGGGCGGCCTACGAGGGCGCGCGCGAGGCGCTCGCCGCGACCCCGGGCCAGCTGGCCGTCCTGGAGCGGGCGGGCGTCGTGGACGCGGGCGGGCGGGGGCTGGTGGCGGTGCTGGGCGCACTGGTGGAGACGTTCACGGGCGAGACGCTCCCCGCCGCCGGGCACACGCGCGTGGAGCGGGACAGCGGCGGCGCGGTCCGCACGCCCCTTGAGGAGAGCCGCAGTGGTGCCGCCGTCCGTACGCACGGCGAGGCCGTCGCCGTCGCCCACGCGCGCGGGGAAGCCGTCCTCGACGACCTCGGTGAGTGCGCCGACGACCCGGGCGACCGGCACGAGGGCGGTCCCGCCTTCGAGGTGATCTACCTCCTGGAGGCCGACGACACCGCCGTGGCCCGGCTGCGGACCCGGCTCGACGGGCTCGGGGACTCGCTCGTGGTGGTCGGCGGGGACGGCCTGTGGAACGTGCATGTGCACGTCGACGACGCGGGCGCCGCCGTGGAGGCGGGCGTCGAGGCCGGACGGCCGTACCGGATCCGGATCACCCACTTCGGTGCCGGGGACGTGCACACCACCGGCGGGGAGCGGCCCGTGCGGGAGCGCGTCCAGCGGGCCGTGGTCGCCGTCGTGCCCGGCGAGGGCCTGGCCGGGCTCTACACCGAGGCCGGCGCGACCGCCGTGCTCGCCCGCCCCGGGGAGCCGCCCGCCAGCGGGGAGCTGGTGGACGCCGTACGACGGGCCCACGCGCGCGAGGTCGTGCTGCTGCCCAATGACGCCGATCTGCGGCACACCGCGGCCGCCGCGGCCGAGCAGGCCCGTACCGAGGGCATCCGGGTCGCGCTGATCCCGACCCGCTCCGCGGTCCAAGGCATCGCCGCGCTCGCCGTGCACGAACCGGAGCGCCGCTTCGACGAGGACGTCGTCCAGATGACCTCCGCGGCCGGCGCGACCCGCTACGCCGAGGTCGCCGTCGCCGAACGCCAGTCCTGGACCATGGCCGGCATCTGCCAGGCCGGTGACGTCCTCGGGATCATCGACGGGGACGTGGCCGTGATCGGCTCGGACGTCTCCGCCACCGCCGAGTCCGTCCTGGAGCGGATGCTCTCGGCCGGCGGCGAACTGGTCACCCTCGTCCTCGGCGACGAAGCGCCCGAGGCCGTCGCCGACCGACTCGAAGCACGCGTGCGTGAGGCGTATCTCGCCGTCGACACGGTGGTGTACCGGGGCGGCCGGCAGGGGGCCCTGCTGCTGATCGGCGTCGAGTAGAGCCCCCTTCAGCGCCCCTTTTCCGGCTCAGCCCCCTTGCTCCTCCATGAGCCCCAGCATCTGCTCCGCCTCGGCACGACGGGACTGTGCCGTCTCGTCGTCGGCGTCCTCGGCGGCGCCGTAGGCCTCCAGCACGGCACGCGCGCGTGCGGCCGCCTCGGCCGGGCGGCTCAGGTCGGCGGCCAGCCAGCCCGCGGCCAGCTCGGCGCCGGTGCGGGCGTCCCGGACGTCCTCGCCGAGGGAGGCGAACACCACGATGGCCTCCGCGACCTGGGACAGCGCCTCCTCCAGCACGGCCCGGATCGAGTCGTCCTCGGCGTCCTCGGGGACGCTGCGGGCCAGCAGGTCGCCGAACTGCCGGTGGGTGTGCCCGAGTTCGGCGACCAGCCGCAGCCGGGCCTCCTCGGCGGCCTCCTCGGAGGCCTCGTCGGGAGGCGTCTCACCGTCGGCCGCCGCCAGCGCCTCCGCGCACTCCCGCACCGCCCCCGCCATCAACTCCCGCGCCGTGTCCGCCCCGTCCTCCGTGCGCAGCGCGAGCCACGCGCGGGCACGCAGGGAGCGGACGAGCCCGTGGACGTTGCCCAGGGAGCGCCACAGGTCGCCCGCGCGCGCGTACGCCCGGTCCGCCTCCGCGGGGCGCCCCGCGGCCCC
>NZ_JBEYVC010000177.1:0-21787 GCF_040643855.1 Streptomyces sp. NPDC047072
ATCACCCCGGCGTCGGCGACCTGGTGGCCGTTGGCGCGCGCCCAGGTCCGGATGGCGGCCAGCTGCTCCTTGCTGCGCTTGCCGTGCGCCGGCTGCGCGCCCAGGGACGGTACGGGCCCCGGTTCCGTGACGTGCTGCCGGCCTTCGTCGGGCTGGTGGTCGTCGCCTGCGCCGTCGTCGCCGGGCTGACCGTGGGCTACCGCACCGTAGGGCCGGTCGTCCCGGTCGCCGGTGTGCTGTTGCTGGCGCTCGTCGTCGCGGTCGGGGTCCGGCTCGGGCGTCCCGGCGCGCGCCGCCGACTGGGCTACTACACCCCCGACGAGCTGTTCGAACTCGACACGCAGGGGCTCGCGTTGGCCGTGGCGCGGATGCTCCGGCGGGACGGCTGGCGGGTACGGCTGCTGCCCGCGGCGGAACGGCCGCTGCTGTGCGCGCGGGACACCTCCGGTCACCAACTCGACGTCGCCTTCCGGCCGGTGGCGGAGCCCCTCCCTGACGAGGAGGTCCCCCATCCCCGGCTGCACCGGGGCGACGAGGAGGCGGGGCTGCGTCTGGTCGTGCACCGGGGCGCCTTCACCGCGCGCGACGTCCGGTGGGCACGGCGCGACGGCCGGACCCGCCTCCTCGACGGCTCCGCACTGCGGCGCTGGGGCGCGGGCACCCGCCTGGACGAACTGCTGTCACAGAGATCCTGACGCGTGGCCGCCCCGCCTGAAGACGGCACCCGGTGAAGGGGTTCGTCGACTGGAGGGCAGCGGCCGGTGCGAGGCAACGCGGGCCGGGCGCCCCATGCAGGGCGACGCGGACGGGAAGCCGGCGGCCGCCGGAGGACGGCCCGCCCGGGTGGCGGGGCCGTCCGGTTGCGGAGCGTCCCGGTGGCGATGCCATCCCGGTGGCGGTGCCATCTCGGGAGCGCCGCCGTTTCCCTGGCGGATCCGTCCCGTGGCGGTGCCGTTCCCTTGGCGGAGCCGTCCTGGTAGCGCTGCCGTTCCCTTGGCGGAGCCGTCCCGTGGCGGAGCCGTCCCGGTAGCGCCGCCGTTTCCCTGGCGGATCCGTCCCGAGGCAGTGCCGTCCCCTTGGCGGAGCCGTCCTGGTAGCGCTGCCGTTCCCATGGCGGAGCCGTCCCGTGGCGGAGCCGTCCCGTGGCGGTGCCGTCACCCGGTCGTCAGATGCGGCCGCCGGTCAGGCGGGTGATCGGGCCCTGCGGGTGGCGGCCCGCGCGTCGGCCCGCCGCGTACGAGCCGGCGCTCAGGACCGTCAGGCCCGCGCCCACGCCCGCGGCGATGAGCTTGCGCTGGCCGATCACCGTCCAGGCCGTCTTGGCCAGGGCCGCCGCCTGCCCCGAGGCGGCCACCACGGTCTGCCGGCCCGCCTCGACACTCCTGGCGGCGGTGTGCGCGGCCCCGCCGACCGCGGTGGCCGTGCTCTCGGCCGCGTCCTTGCCCGCCGACGCCACGTCGTCGGTCTTGGCCGCGGCCTTGCCGGCCGCCTTCGACGCCGGGGCGGTCGCCTTCGCCGTACCGCGCCGGGCCTTGGCCGCCGTCTCCCGTACGGCCGCGGAATCTTGATTCGTCTGGTCGTTCGATTCAGTCATGGACATCGCGTTGCCGCTCGCCGCGACGGCAAACACGTTCGGCCACGGCGGCTTCGACAACGGGCGTCGGCCGCGGGCTTCGCCTACAGCCCGTGCCGGGGCAGCCGTACGACCTGGACCCAGAAGTCGTCGATCTGGCGGACCGCGGCGATGAACTGGTCCAGATCGACCGGCTTGGTCACATAGGCGTTGGCGTGGAGCTTGTAGCTGCGCAGGATGTCCTCCTCGGCCGCGGAGGTGGTGAGCACGACGACCGGGATGTGGGACAGCTCCGGGTCGGACTTGATCTTCTCCAGGACCTGCCGGCCGTCGTACTTGGGCAGGTTCAGGTCGAGCAGGATCAGGTCGGGCCGGGGCGCGCCGGTGTGTTCGCCGCGGCGGTAGAGGAAGTCCAGGGCCTCCTCGCCGTCCCGGACGACGTGCAGCGTGTTGCCTATCCTGTTGTCCTCGAAGGCCTCACGGGTCATCAGCTCGTCGCCGGGGTCGTCCTCCACGAGGAGCACGTCGATGGGATTGGCGGCCGGGGTGGTCATGTAAGGGCCTTTTCCTCGGTGTCGGTCCGCGCCCCGTCCGGGTTCTCGGCCGGGGACGGGAGGGTGAAGCGGAAGCGGGTGCCGTCCGTGCGGGCGGTGTCGATCCAGATCCTGCCACCATGGTGCTCCACGATCTTCTTGCACAGGGCGAGACCGATGCCGGTCCCCCCGTACGCGTCGCGTCCGTGCAGTCGCTGGAAGATGACGAAGACCTTCTCGGTGAACTGCTCGGGGATGCCGATGCCGTTGTCCGTGACGGTCAGGAGCAGGTTGGCGGGGTCGTCCGGGTCCGGGTCGCAGGTGACGGCGACGTGCGGAGTGCGGTCGGGGTGACGGAACTTGACGGCGTTGCCGACCAGGTTCTGCCAGAGCATGGTCAACAGGGTGGGGTCGCCGACGACTTCGGGAAGCTGCTCGGGGCGGTCGACGCGGGCGCCGCTCTCCTCGACGGCGGCGCCGAGGTTGCGCAGCGCCTTGTCCAGCGCCTGGTCGAGTCCTACGGGCACACGGTCGTCGTTGACGCGTCCGACCCGGGAGAAGGTCAGCAGGTCGTTGATGAGCACCTGCATGCGCCGGGCGCCGTCGACGGCGAAGTCGATGTACTGCAGGGCGCGTTCGTCGAGCTGATCGCCGTAGCGCTTCTCCAGGAGCTGGCAGAAGGAGGCGACCTTGCGCAGGGGCTCCTGGAGGTCGTGGGAGGCGACGTAGGCGAACTGCTCCAACTCGGCGTTGGAGCGGCGCAGTTCCACGGCCTGGGCGTCCAGGTCCGCGGTCTGCCGGGTCAGCGTCTCCCGGTGCTCGTGGGAGGCCTCGAGTTCGGCCATGATGTGCCAGCGCATGCCTTCGACGGCGTCGGCGAGCGCGGTCAGGTCGGCGGGTCCGGCGCCGGTGATGACGTACGAGAAGTCGCCCCCCGAGACGCGTTCGGATGCCGTGCGCAGCGCCTCCAGGGGGCGGGTGATCAGAAGCCGGACGAGGACGGCGCAGGCCACTCCGGCCAGCAGGAAGGCGGCCACCATGCCGGCCAGGACCGAATCGCGCACGATGCGTTCGTGGGCGAGGTGGTCACGGCCGTCGCGGACCGCCGTCGCGAGGTCGGTGTTCTGCCGGTCCCACAGGGTGCGCAGCCGGTCGAAGTCCTTCCTGCCCTGTTCGGCCTTCTGCCGGTCCGGCTGCTTGGGGCTGCCGGGGGTGACCGAGGCGGCCAGCGGATCGGCGTAGGTGCGGCGCCAGTCGGCCGCCTGCCGCTGGATCTCCTCCAGATCCGCGAGGAGTTGCGGCTGGTCGCCGACGAGGGTGCGCAGCCGGGCGGCGGCACTCGTCTCGTCCTGCTTGCCCTGGGTGTAGGGATCGAGGAACTGCCGGTCGGCGGCGATGGCGTAGCCGCGGATGCCCGACTCCTGGTCGACGAGGGCCCCTTGGAGCCGGTAGGCCTCGGTCTGGGCCGGCTGGACGCGCCGCAGCAGCCGGTCACTGGCGTCGGCCGTGCGCTCCATCAGGTTCGCGCCGATCACGCTGCCGACCACGACCAGCAAGGTCATGACGGCCAGGACCAGGTAGAACCAGCCCTGCACGGTCAGCCGGCCGCGACCGCGCGGCCTGTCCTTCATGTGTCTCACGTTGTGCTCCGCCACCGCTTTCGCGCTCAGTTCCAGTTCAGATGGACGACGGCCACGTCGTCGGCGAGTCCGCCGCGTGCCTCGGCCAGGGTCTCGGCCCGCTCGATCAGGCGGTCCACGAAGGGCTCCGCGTCCAGGCCCGCGCCTTCCCGGGCCAGGGCCAACAGGCCTTCCTCGCCCAGGCGTTCGGGGCCGTGGTCGACATGGCCCTCGAAGAGGCCGTCGGTGAAGAGCATCACCGACGAGCCGGCCGGGACCGGCAGTTCGGCGGTCGGCCACCAGGCGCCGCCGGGGACCATGCCGAGCGCGGGTCCGCCGGGCACCTCCACCCACTCGACGTCCTCGCCGGTGCGGCGCAGCAGTCCGTGGTGGCCGGCCCGGACCACGCGGGCCTCCTGTTCCCCGGGCACGGCGGCCAGGCTCACCAGGGTGGCGAAGACCTCGTCGCGGGCCCGTTCGGCCATCAGCAGCTCTTCGAGGCGGCTCATCTGCTCGGCGCCGGTGATGCCGCTGAGGACGAGGGTGCGCCAGGCGATCCGCAGGGCGACGCCGAGCGCGGCCTCGTCCGGCCCGTGCCCGGAGACGTCTCCGACGAGGGCGTGGACGGTGCCGTCGGCGCTCTGCACGATGTCGTAGAAGTCGCCGCCGAGCAGCGCCTGGGCGCGTCCGGGGCGGTAGCGGGCCACGACCCGGACGCCTTCGGCGCGCAGCAAGGGCCGGGGCAGCAGCCCCCGTTCCAGGCGGGCGTTCTCCTGGGCCTGCATCGCGCTGGCCCGGAGGGCGACCGCGGCCTGCTCGGCGTGCTTGCGCTGGATCGCGTAGCGCACCGCCCGTCCGAACAGCTCGGGTTCCACCCGGCCCTTGACGAGGTAGTCCTGGGCGCCGGCGGCGACCGCGGCGAGCCCGGTCTGCTCCTCGGCGAGCCCGGTGAGGACCACGACGGCCACCTGGTCGGCGAGTTCGCGGACCCGGGAGACCGCCTCCAGTCCCTGGGCGTCCGGCAGGTGCAGATCCAGCAGGACGCAGTCGGGCACCTGGCCGGCGAGCGTCTCGGCGGCCTCCGTCATCGAGCGCACCCAGCGCAGGTCCATCTTCAGCGCGCCGTCGGCGACGAGCTCCTCCACGAGCAGTGCGTCGCCGGGGTCGTCCTCGACCAGGAGGACGGTGGGCTGCCACTGCTCCCACGCCGCCACGATGTCCGGCTGTCCTCTGGACGCCGACCGGGCTGCCCCTGTCAGCGACGTCACCATGTTCCCGCCCCTTCCACCCCGTGTATGTCCCGCCTGCCGCCGGACGCTGCCGAGGGCAACGGTGGGGTGCGGCCGGAACGACGATTCGATCTTCACCGGTCCTTGCCGGAAGGAACGCAAGTGCCCCCGACGGCAGCCGGTGAAACCCGGCAACGCACGTGACGCACAGAACAACGCCACACCCCGCGCTCGTGCGGGGGTGGCGTCGCTGCGGTGGTCCGGCTCCCGGTCTCACCGGGTGGTCAGAAGGCCCGTCCGCAGCCGTCCCAGCACCTTGGTGAGCAGCCGCGACACATGCATCTGGGAGACGCCGAGGCGCTCGCCGATCTCGGCCTGGGTCCGCTCCTCGACGAAGCGCAGGTGCAGCAGGAGGCGGTCGCGGTCGCCGAGTTCGCCGATGAGCGGGGCCAGTGCCTGGACATCCTCGACGAGGTCGAGCGCCGTGTCCTCGGCGCCGACGAAGTCCGCGAGGACGCTCTCGCCGTCCTCGCCGGTGCCGAGCGTCGCGTCCAGGGAGGCAGAGGTGTAGCCGTTGGCCGCCATCCGGGCTTCGACGACCTCGTCCTCGGACAGGCTCATCAGCTCCGACAGCTCGCGCACGGTGGGGGTGCGGCCCAGTCGGCTGGTGAGTTCGTCGGTGGCGCGGGCCAGCTCGACGCGGGCCTCCTGGAGCCGGCGGGGCACATGCACCGCCCAGGAGGTGTCGCGGAAGAACCGCTTGATCTCGCCCACGATGTAGGGAACCGAGAAGGAGGTGAACTCGACCTCGCGGGAGACCTCGAAGCGGTCGATCGCCTTGATCAGTCCGATCATGCCGACCTGGACGATGTCCTCGCGCTCCTCGGGGCCGCGGCTGCGGAAGCGGGCGGCCGCGTAGCGCACGAGCGAGATGTTCATCTCGATCAGGGTGTTGCGCGCGTACTGGTATTCGTCGGTCCCCTCCTCGAGCACGGCCAACCGCTCCAGGAACACGCGCGTCAGCTCCCTGGCGTCCTGCGGCGTCACCTGTGCGGGGTTCTCCACCTCCGGAAGCGTCGTCGTACCCGTGCCAGTCGTCACCGACGTCGTCATCGTCCGCCCATCCTGTGGTTCCGGTTGTCCTGGCGCCGTTTACCCGCGACTCGCCTCACCATGCCCCTTCGGCCGGAGTGTGGTTGGTCACCAGCTGGAGCAGAGTCCGTCCTGCGGGCAGAACATGACCCACACGGGGTTGTAGCCGGGCGAGACACGCAGGCTCGTCGGGTAGGGATCGCCATTGAGGTACGAGCCCGGGTCCGGGGTTGCGGTGAAGGTGACGGTCGTGCCCACCGGGAAGCTCGCGTCGCACGTTCCGGTGGGGTACGGCGCCTCCGCGCCCTCGGCGTAGGGGTCCCAGGCCGTGGTGTGGCAGTTGATCCCGGCCGGGGTGCTGGTGACGGTGCCGCCGCCCCATCCGTCACTGATCCACGCGTAGACCCGGCCCTGCTGGGGTGTGGCGGCGGGCTGGGCGAGCGCCGGGGCGGCGGTGGCGAGGACGGTGACGGCGGCGAGCGCGGCGGCCGCGAGGACCGCCTGCCGGGGGCCGCCGAGCACAGAGGATTTCGGTCGAGTGCTCATCGGTGCCTCCTCGGTCCGACACCTTCATGATAGGCGCGTCAGCCGACACGGCACATATCGGGAATATTCCTTTTCAGGTCTCCTGTACCGGTTCGTACACCTCGGAGACCAGCCCGAACGTCCAGGCCACGCCCTCCTTCGCCGTCCGGGTGGTCGGTGGTACGCGCAGCCAGTACGTGCGGTGGGTGCCGTCCGGCTCGGGGGTGGAGTTGACCACCTCCACCATGACCACGGCCTCGTCGTCGACCAGGTCGATGCGCCACAGGATGCCGGTCTCGTCCCGGTGGACGGGCTGGGCGTCCGAGTCGGCGAGGTAGCGGTCGTAGCCGTAGTACTCCAGCATCACCCGGCGCAGCTCGGCGTTCTCCTCGGCGCGGATCCGCTCCGGGGTGAGCGTGGACAGTTCCGCGAGGAAGGCGGCGGGTACGGCCATGCCGCGCCAGGCGTGCAGGGCGAAGCCGTCGGGGTAGGCGAGGGCCGGGCCCGCGCCGTGGTCGAGGCGGCCCGCCTCGTCGCGGTGCAGGGCCACGGGGCGCTCCGTCAGCACCGCCACCCGGGCGAAGGGCCACCACCAGCCGGCGCTGCGGCACACCTCGGCCAGCGCGCCGAGCGGCCCGTCGTCGGTGGGGAACGCGGCGAGCCAGGGGGCGTCGTGCTGTCCGAGCACGGCGTCCAGCAGGAGCAGCCGCAGTTCGGCCGCCTCCTTGCCGGTGTCCCGGCCCACCGCGTCCTCCAGGATCCCGGTCGTGATCCGGTCCACCAGCGGCTGGACGGACGCCCACAGGCGCTCGCCCGTCGCCGCCCAGTGCGCCGACCAGCCCGCTGCCCCCAACTCGGCGTGCAGACGGGCTCGTTCGGCGGCCCAGGGAGCGTTGCGCACCGCCTCGCGCACGCTTGGTCCCCGGTCCGTGAGCTGCCGGATCAGGGTGACGGCCGCGCGCGGGGAGTCCGCCCACACCACGTGTTCGGGTTCCACGAGTCCGGCGAGCCGGTAGGCCTGGCGTACGCCGTGCTCGGCGGCCGCGCGGTCGGCCGGGACGGTCGCTGTCGCGTAGGCACGCCATGAGCCGAGGTTGTCAGGGGCAGCCCCCTGCGCCACGGTCGTGTCGATGTCCGTCATCGTCATGTTCCCCTCCATCATGCGCAGTTCAGTCGGCCACGATCCGGACGGACCCGGGGATGTACTCCCGCTGTCTGATCACCCGGTACCACCCCTTGGGCAGCGCGATCGCCGCGTGCTCCTCGTGGACGACCCGGCCGCCCTGGGGCAGGTGCAGCAGGAGCGGACCGTACGGTCCCGGCTCGCGCACCAACTCCCCCGGCCCGACGACCGCGTGGGCATGGCCGGTCACCTCGCCCAGCGCCAGCACCAGCCGGCCCCGTCCGTCGCGCCGCTCCCTCGGCGCGTGCGCCACATGGGCCGGCACCGAGCCCTCCGTGACGGGCACGATCAGCACGTCTCCCTGTCGGTACACAGCTCTCCCCTCCCCGCCGGGTGCGTCCGCACCGGCCTCATGACCAGCACCGTAGGGCCAGGCACTGACAACGCCCCGATTCCCGCCCCGCCGAGGGGCGTTGTCAGTGCCTGTTGGTAGAACTTGCGACATCACAGGCCGCACACTCTTCCTCCTCAGGAGCAGCCGCATGAGCATCCATGGCCACCTCGACGCGTTGTACGGGCTGCCCGCGTACGCCTTCCCCGGGCCGAAGGGCAGGACGGACGACCTGCCCGCACCGGAGTCCTTCGCGTGGCGGGTCACGAGCGACGTGTACGACTCCGACGAGGAGTGGCCCGAGGCCTTCGCCCGTTTCTGTGCCGCGGTCGACACCACCCGGGTCCGGGCACTGATCGTGGGCGCCTGGAGCGAGGCCTACGACACGGACCCCGCTCCCGTGATCGCCGCGCTGCTCGACGCGAAGGACCGCTTCCCCGCGCTGCGGGCGCTGTTCCTCGGCGACATCGTGATGGAGGAGTGCGAGATCTCCTGGATCAACCAGACCGATGTGACCCCGCTCCTGGAGGGCTTTCCCGCACTGGAGGAGTTCGGCGTGCGCGGCGGGTCGGATCTGGGGTTCACCTCGCTGAGCCATGGCGCGCTGCGCAGGCTCGTCGTGGAGACGGGCGGGCTGCCCGCCGAGGTGGTGCGCGGTATCGGCGCCAGCGACCTGCCCGCGTTGGAGCACCTCGACCTGTGGCTGGGCACCCCCGACTACGGCGGCGACAGCGAGGCGTCCGACCTGGAGCCGATCCTGTCGGGTGCCCGGCTGCCGCGACTGCGTCATCTGGCTCTGCGCAACAGCGAGATGCAGGATGCCGTGGCCGCGGCCGTCGCCGCCGCGCCCGTGGTCGCCCGCCTGGAGGTGCTGGACCTGTCCATGGGCGTGCTGACCGACGAGGGGGCCGCGGCTCTCCTCGGGGGCCAGCCGCTGACGCATCTCCGGAAGCTGGACCTGCACCACCACTATCTGAGCAAGTCGTTCGAGGAGCGCGTCCGCGAGACCTTCGAAGCCTCGGGTGTCGAGGTCGATCTCGACCGCGACGACGCCGAGGAGGACACCGAGGACGACGGCACGGTCTGGCGTTACGTCGCCGTGGGTGAGTGAGCACCGTCTCGATGGCACGTTTCGCGGTAGTCGGCAATCCCGAGAACCGTCGGGTGTCCCTCTTCGGTGACGCGGTGCGCGCGGCCGGTCTGCCCGGCCCGCGGCTCGTCGCCTGGACGGACGTCCTGCGGGACGGGGGCGCCGGCTTCGCCGCCGACGAGATCGTCCGGATCGACTCACCGGGCGAGAACCCCGACGTGGACCGGTGGTTGAGGGGCGTCTCGGACCCGACCCGGGTCGAGGGCTCGGCCCGCTGGTACGCCGGGTTCACCGCCGCGCTGGCCACCCTGCGCGGCGGCATCCGCCTGGACGATCCCGACGACCTCGCCGTCCTGTTCGACAAGCGGCTCTGCCACGCCAGGCTCCTGGCGGCGGGAGTTCCCGTGCCCGCTTCCCCCACCTCGGGCCCCGCGGGCGCGGTGGTGCGCGGCTGGGTCGACGTACGGGCGTTGATGCGCGAGCACCGGCTGCACCGGTTGTTCGTGAAGCCCGCCCACGGCTCGTCGGCGTCGGGGGTCATGGCCGTCGAGACAGGCGGCGGGGGCCGGATCCGGGCCACCACCTCCGTGGAGGTCGCGGCGGACGGTCACCTGCACAACTCCCTGAAGGTGCGCCGCTACGAGCGTGAGCAGGACATCGCGGCCATCGTCGACGCGCTCGCGCCCGACGGGCTGCATCTCGAACGCTGGGTGCCGAAGGCCTCCCAGGAGGGACGCGCCGCCGACCTGAGGGTGGTCGTGGTGGCCGGGCGCGCCACCCACGCGGTGGTCCGCACCAGCCGTACGCCGCTGACCAACCTCCACCTCGGCGGAGCCCGTGGCGACCTCGACACGACCCGCCGGGACGTGGCGGCGGCGGGCGCCCGCTGGGCGGATCTCCTGGAGGTGTCCGAGCGGGCCGCGGCCTGTTTCCCGCGCACTCTGTGCGTCGGCGTGGACCTGCTGCCGGCCGTCGGCTGGCGCCGGGCCTTCGTCGGCGAGGTCAACGCCTTCGGGGATCTGCTGCCCCGGCTCACCGGCCTGCCCGGCAGCGGCGCCGAGGGCCTGGACACGTACGGCGCGCAGGTCGCGGCCGCCCTTCGCCGCCACACCGAGAGCGGCCCGCTCCACCCGCACAGAACAGGAACCGCCCATGGCTGAGCCCGACATGACCGAGGTGGTCGGCGACCACGACCTCCTCCTGGTCACCCTCGACACACTGCGCCACGACGTGGCCGTCGAGCTGGCGGCCGAGGGTCGCATCCCGAACCTCACCCGCCATCTGCCCGGCGGCCAATGGGAGAAGCGGCACGCGCCGGGGAGCTTCACCTACGCCTCCCACCAGGCGATCTTCGCCGGATTCCTGCCGACCCCGGCTGCGCCCGGCCCACATCCGCGGCTGTTCGCGGCGAGCTTCGCCGGCAGCGAGACCACCGCCGAGGGCACCTTCGTCTACGACACCCCGGACCTCGTCTCCGGACTGGCCGAGGCGGGCTACCGCACCGTGTGCATCGGGGGCGTGGGCTTCTTCAACAAGCAGGGCCCGCTCGGCTCGGTGCTGCCCGCCCTGTTCCACGAGTCGCACTGGGAGACGGAGTTCGGCGTCACCTCGCCGCACTCCTTCGAGAACCAGGTGACCCGCGCCGAGCAGGTGATCTCCCGACTCCCCGCCGGACAGCGGCTGTTCCTCTTCGTGAACGTCTCCGCGCTGCACCAGCCGAACTGGTTCCACCTGCCCGGCGCCACCCGCGAGGCCGGTGACACCCGCGAGACGCACGCCGCCGCGCTGGAGTACGTCGACCGGCACATCGGCCGACTCTTCGCCGCCATGGGTTCCCGGCGCCGCTGCTTCGCGATCGTCTGCTCCGACCACGGCACCGCCTACGGCGACGACGGCTACACCGGCCACCGCCTCGGCCACGAGTCCGTGTGGACCGTGCCGTACGCCCACTTCTTCCTGGACCCCGCCGAGGCCGCCCGATGACCACAGCCCAGCTCACCAGCCCGTACCAGCACTACGTGTACGCCTACCCCCACAAGACCGCGTACCGGAGACTCGAAGACCGCCCGCCGCTCGACCACTTGTGGGCTTCCGAACCCAAGGACTCCCTCTCGCTCTACCTGCACATACCGTTCTGCGAGGTCCGTTGCGGCTTCTGCAACCTCTTCACCCGCATCGGCGCCCCCGACGGCCTCACGAGCGCCTACCTGGACGCGCTGGAGCGGCAGGCGGGCGCCGTCCGCGACGCTCTCGGCGACGACCTCCGGTTCGCCACGGCGGCCTTCGGCGGCGGCACCCCCACCTTCCTCACCGCGGCCGAGCTGGAGCGCCTCTGCGACCTCGCCGAACTCCGCATGGGCGCCGACCTCCGCGCGATCCCGCTCTCCGTCGAGGCATCCCCCGCCACGGCCACCGCCGACCGCCTCGCCGTCCTCGCGGACCGCGGCGCCACCCGCCTCAGCCTCGGCGTGCAGAGCTTCGTCGACTCCGAGGCGCGGGCCGCCGTACGCCCGCAGCGCCGCGCCGATGTCGAGACCGCTCTCAGCCGCATCCGGGACGCGCGCATCCCCGTCCTCAACATCGACCTCATCTACGGCATCGACGGGCAGACCGAGCAGACCTGGCGGCACTCCCTGGACGCGGCCCTGGCCTGGCGGCCCGAGGAGCTGTACCTGTATCCGCTCTACGTCCGTCCCCTCACCGGCCTGGACAGGCGCGGCGCGGGCCCCGACCCGGCGTGGGACGAGCAGCGGCTGCGGCTGTACCGCGCGGGCCGCGACCACCTCCTCGCGCAGGGGTACGTCCAGCAGTCCATGCGGATGTTCCGCCGGGCCGACGCCCCGGCCCAGGGTGCCGACGACTACGCCTGCCAGACCGACGGCATGATCGGACTCGGCTGCGGGGCACGGTCGTACACGAGCGGTCTGCACTACTCGTTCGACTACGCGGTCGGCATGCACGAGGTCCGCGCGATCATCGACGACTACGTCGCCACGGCCGACTTCACCCGCGCGGAGGTCGGTTACCGCATCGACGCCCAGGAGGCGCGCCGCCGCCATCTGCTCCAGTCCCTGCTCCAGGCCGAGGGGTTGAGGACGGAGGACTACCGCGTACGCTTCGGCAGCGACCCCGCCGACGACTTCGGCCCGGAACTCCAACGGCTCGCCGAACAGGGCTGGTTGGCCGATCCGGACTCCGCGCACCTCCAGCTCACCCCGGAGGGGCTCGCGCACTCCGACGCCATCGGACCGGAGTTGTTCTCCCCCGCCGTACGGGCCGCCATGACCGCGTACGAGAGGAAGTGACGGCCCGTCATGGACCTGACCGTCCTCTACCGGGGCCCGCTCGCCTCCTGCGACTACGACTGCCCCTACTGCCCGTTCGCCAAGCGCCGCGACTCCCCCGCCCAACTGCGGGCCGACCGCGCCGCGTTGGAGCGCTTCGCGCAGTGGGCGGGTGAGCAGACCGGCGACCGGCTCTCGCTGCTGTTCACGCCGTGGGGCGAGGGACTGGTGCGTTCCTGGTACCGGCGCACGCTCGTCGAGCTGTCGCGGCTGCCGCACATCCGCCGGGTCGCCATCCAGACCAACCTCAGCTGCCGCACGGACTGGCTGGCCGACGCCGACCGGGACACCCTCGCCCTGTGGTGCACGTACCACCCGGGACAGACGCCGTACGACCGCTTCCTCGCCAAGTGCCGTGAACTGGCCGACCGGGAGGTCCGGTTCAGCGTCGGGGTCGTCGGGCTGCCCGAACACCTCGACGCGGCAAGGCGGTTGCGCGCCGAGCTGCCCGACCACGTCTATCTGTGGATCAACGCGGCCGAGGGGCACACCTATCAGGACGCCGAGGCGGAGGAGTGGACCGCGCTCGACCCGCTCTTCCCCTACAGCCGCCATCCGCACGCCAGCGCCGGACTCCCCTGCCGCACCGGCGAGTCGGTGATCTCGGTCGACGGCGACGGCACGGTCCGGCGCTGCCACTTCGTCCGGGCCGAGCTGGGCAACCTCTACGACGGCTCGTACCGGGCGGCCCTGCGGCCACGGCCGTGTCCGCTGGCCGTGTGCGACTGCCACATCGGGTATGTGCACCTGGAGACGCTGCCGTTGTACGACGTGTTCGCGGGCGGGGTCCTGGAGCGCGTCCCGGCCGCCGTCACGGGTCCCGTCGTACCGCCGCGTCCAGGAGCGGCCCGAGTTCGGCTGCCACTGTCCGCAGCGCCCTGACGTCCCGTTCGGTCCGGGCGACGAGGATCGCCCCCTCCAGGGAGCTGATCATGAGCGTGGCCAGGGGTGCGCTCCGCTCCGCGGGCACGCCCATGTCGGCGAGGGCCCCGGCCACCGCGTCAGTCCAGGTCGCGAACGCCGCGGCCGCCGCCTCGCGCGTGGACGCGGTGGTCTCCGCCCAGTCCACCGTGGCGGCGGCCACCGGGCAGCCGCCCGCGTAGCCCTCGGACTCGTACTCGTCCGTCCACTGGCGGACCATCTCGGCGAAGAGGCCGCCGGGTGTCGGTTCGGACAGAGCGGCGAGGAAGCGGTCCACGCGGTTGCCCGCGTACCGGCCCGCCCAGCCCACCGCCTCGTTGACCAGCTGTTCCTTGCCGCCGGGGAAGTAGTGCTGGAGCGAACCCCGCGGCGCGCCCGCGTGGGCGGCGACCTCGCGCATACCCGTGGCGGCGACGCCGTCGCGCCGGATGAGCTGGGCCGCGCTGAACACCATCCGCTCGCGCGCGCCTCTTTCGGTCGCCGTCATTCCCCACCTCCGGTTCGAACGCTCACCCTATGACCGCCGTCATAGCGCAGGCTACTATGACCGCTGTCATACCGACTGGCCGCGGAGATGGTGGTTGCTCATGGACGTGGGATTCATCGGCCTGGGCGTGATGGGCCGGCCCATGGCACTGAACCTCGCCCGTGCCGGGACGCCCCTGATCGTGTGGAACCGCACCGCCGACCGGTGCGAGGCCCTGCGCGCGGCGGGCGCCGAGGTCGCGTCGGATCCCGGCGAGGTCTTCGAGCGGGCCGGGACGGTGTTCCTCATGCTGGCCGACGAGGGCGCGGTCGACGTGGTGCTCGGCCGTGGCACACCCCAGTTCGCCTCGCGTGTCGCCGCTCGCCTCGTCGTCCACATGGGCACCACCTCGGCCGAGTACTCCCAGGCCCTCCAGGACGGCATCCGGGCCGCCGGCGGGCGTTACGTCGAGGCCCCGGTCTCCGGCTCGCGTGTCCCGGCCGAGCAGGGTGAGCTGGTGGCGATGCTGGCGGGTGACGAGGACGCCGTGGCGGTCGTACGGCCGCTGCTCGCCCCCATGTGCCGGGAGGTGTTCGCGTGCGGAGCGGTACCGGGCGCGCTGCTGATGAAGTTCGCGGTGAACCTGTTCCTGATCACGATGGTCACCGGTCTCACCGAGGCCTTTCACTTCGCCGACCGGCACGGGCTCGACCGGCGGCTGTTCCGGGACGTCCTGGACGCGGGGCCCATGGCCAGCGCGGTCTCCCGGGTGAAGGCGGCGAAGCTGGTGGCCGGTGACTTCACGGTTCAGGCCGGCGCCGCGGACGTGCTCAAGAACAACCGGCTCATCGCGGAGGCCGCCCGCAAGGCCGATCTGGCCTCGCCGCTGCTCGACGTCTGCCACGCGTTGTACGGCGAGACCGTCGAGCAGGGGCACGGTGGCGGGGACATGGTGGCGGTGCTGCGGGCCCTGGAGGCGCGCACCGACTTCACCGGCCCCGCTTGAGGAGCGCTCCGCCCGGCAGCGCGTGGCGGGTGTCGCCCCGCGGGCCGGTGGTCGTCGTAGCGGTCAGCAGGGAGTTGAGGACGGCTTCCTCCACGGCGTCCAGTACGGCCGTGAAGAGCACGTCGAGCCGGTCGTCGGGGACGACGGCGGGACCGGCGGGCGTGCCGAGGGGCCGGGTGCCGAAGGCGAGGCCGTAGTCGCCGCTGCCGTGGCCGTAGGCGGCGCCGACCCGGGCCAGGGCGTAGACCGAACGGCGGGCCAGCCTGGTCAGTTGGCGGGCGTCCAGGGGTGCGTCGGTGGCGGTCACGATCATGCAGGAGCCGGTGTCCGCAAGCGGGTCGGGCACGGGCAGACCGACGTCGGCGGGGGTGACCGTACGGCCCAGCACCCGCAGGGTGCCGCCGAAGTTGGCCTGGACGAGCACGCCGAGCGTCGTCTCCTCGCCCGCGATCCCGACGCGCCGCGAGGAGGTGCCGATGCCCGCCTTGAAGCCGAGCGCGCAGGTGCCGGTGCCCGCGCCGACCGAGCCCTCGACGACCGGTCCGTCCGTCGCGGTGTCGAGTGCGGCACGGACGTGTTCCTCCCGGACCGGGCGGGAGCGGATGTCGGACAGGAGACCGTCGTTGCACTCCCCCACGACCGGGTTGAGGCTGCGCGCGGTCGCGCCCTCGGGCCGCTCCAGCATCCAGCCGACCAGGGCGTCGGCGGCCCGGAACGCCGACAGGGTCGAGGTGAGCAGGACCGGGGTCTCCAGCGCGCCGAGTTCGGCGATCTGGGTGCTGCCGAGCAGCTTGCCGTAGCCGTTGCCGACGAAGACCCCGGCCGGGCGAGGACTGTCCGGGCCCACGCCGTCGGGGACGATGGCGGTGACTCCGCTGTGGACGCGGGGCGGGTCAACGAGGGTGGTGTGGCCGACCCGGACGCCGGGGACGTCCGTGAGCGCGTTGTGCGCTCCCGTGGGCAGGTCACCGATACCGATTCCGAGATCACGAGCGCGCATGGACGGCAGAGTATCCAGGGTCGAGCGAAGGTCCGCGTCTCGGGCTACGCGCCCTCGCCGTCACCGTGCAAGGAATGGATCATGCTCCGCAGGATCCGGAACGCCTCCGACTGCTCGGCCCCGGTCAGGCCGGCCAGCATTCTGGCCTCGACGGAACGGACGGCCGCGCTCGCCGCCTCCAGGCTTCGCCGGCCGCGCGGGGTGAGCCGCGCGGGGAGCGCCTTCCCGACGGGGGCTTCGGCGGGCCTGGTGACGTAGCCGTCGCGTTCCAGGGCCTGGAGCAGCACGTTCATCGTCTGCCGGGTCACGAACGCGCCCCGCGCGAGTTCGGAGTTCGACAGGCCGGGGCGTTGTGCCAGCAGTTCGAGGCAGGAGTAGTGGGTCACGCTCATCCCGAGCGGCCGCAGCACTTCCTCCATGGCCGTGCGCAGCGCGCTCGATGCCTCTTTGAGCAGGTAGCCCAGGGACGTCTCCAGGTCGACGCCGACGCCTTCTTGACTCATGTCAGCATTCTGACATAGCTTGAGGCATGTCAGAAAACTGACACGAAAGCAAGGAGCGCCATCATGCCCGCCACCGGCCCCGACTTCATCTCGTTCCAGGTCCGCGACCTCGACGCCTCGCAGGCGTTCTACGAGCGGTACCTGGGCCTCGTCCGCTCGCCGGCCGGACCTCCGCACGCCGTCGTCTTCGAGACGAAGCCGATCGCGTTCGCCCTGCGCGACGTCATCCCCGGGACCGACCTCGCCTCCGTCTCCCAGCCGGGCATCGGCGCGGCGATCTGGCTCCACGCCACCGAGGTCCAGGCCATCCACGACGCGCTCGCCGCCGACGGCCACACCATCGTCTCCGCACCGATCGACGGCCCCTTCGGCCGCACCTTCACCTTCGCCGACCCGGACGGCTACCACGTCACCCTCCACGACCGCACCTGATGACGCGACCGGGCAGGGGTCTGTTCGTCGGGCTGGCCACGCTCGACGTCGTTCAACTCGTCGACCGGGTACCGGGTGCCGACGAGAAACTCACCGCACGCGACCAGGTCGTCGCCGCGGGCGGTCCGGCGGCGAACGCGGCCGTGGCCTTTGCCCACCTCGGCGGTGCGGCCCGGCTCGTCACCGCGATCGGCTCGCATCCGCTGGGGCAGGCGGTGTCGGCGGACCTGGAGCGGGCCAGTGTGTCCGTGACGGATCTGGCGGGCGCCTCGTCCGCGCCGCCCGCCGTGTCGTCGATCCTGGTGACCGCGTCGAGCGGGGAGCGCGCCGTCGCCTCGACCAACGCGACGCGGCATCAGCTGATCCCGCCCGACGACATCGACGAGCTGGTGGCGGAGTACGACATCGTCGAGTTCGACGGCCATCACATGGACCTCGCTGTGGCCACCGCCCGTGCCGCACGGGCCGCCGGCCGTCGGACCGTGCTCGACGGGGGCAGCTGGAAGGCCGGTACGGAAGAGCTGCTGCCGTTCATCGACGTGGCCGTGTGCTCCGCCGGCTTCCGTCCGCCCGGTTCCGACGACCCCCTGCGGTTCCTGCGGGAGCAGGGGGTCGCCTGGGCCGCGGTCAGTCGGGGAGGACAGCCGATCGAGTGGGAGGGTCCCGAGGGCGGGGGCGAGGTGGAGGTGCCTGCCGTCCGGGTGGTGGACACGCTCGGCGCGGGCGACGTCCTCCATGGGGCCCTCGCCCACGAGCTGGCGGATCAGGGGAAGGTGACCTCTCCGGGGTTCGTCGAGGCGCTACGGCGAGCCGCCGTGGTGGCGTCTCGGGCGTGCACGTCGTTCGGTACCCGGGCCTGGATGCTGCGGGATTGATCGATCCGTCGACACATCGGATCTATCCCTTTCCATTGACGCACCCAAACCCCATCCCTATGTTGCATCGCGGGAAAGCTCCGATGACTTGACGAGTTCGTCTGGAGACGACGATGCCCTCTTCCTTGCCCCCCGACCCGTCCAGACGGACCGTCCTCGCCACCGGCTCCGCGGTGGGTGGCGCACTGCTGACGACAGGCCTGCCCGCACAGGCCGCGGCCGCGGACTCCAGGCCCTCCCTCGATCCCTGGCGTGCGGTGCTCGACGACGCCGACATGGTCTGGCAGCGGATGCCGACGGCCTGGTACGAGGGGCCCTTCCTCGGCAACGGGTTCCTCGGTTCCGGCATCTACGCCGAGCCGGGCTCCGCGGGAAGAGCCGTGCGCTTCAACGTCCAGCACTCCGAAGTGCAGGACCACCGCCCCGAGTTCGGCTCGCTCTTCGGACTAGCCCGGCTGCCGATCGGGTACTTCACGCTGGAGCCGGTGGGCGCCATCACCGGCATCGACTGGCGACTGTCCCTGCGGGACGCCGAGTTGACCGGCACGCTCACCACGGAGAAGGGCACGCTGAAGCTGCGTGCGCTGGTCCACAACGACCGGTCGGTGCTCGCGGTGGAGGTGACGGCGAGCAAGGGCGAGCGGGACTTCCGCTGGGTGTTCCATCCGGCGGACGCGATCAGCCCGCGGGCCGCCTTCAAGCCGCTGCCGGACGGTTATCAGGGCAATCCGCCGGCGCAGATCGCCGAGCACGGCGAAGTGACCGCCGCCGTACAGCCGTTGCTGGCGGGCGGGGAGCATGTCACCGCCTGGCAGGAGCGGGGCAGAGGGCCGGCGCGGACGCTGTATGTGCACGTCGCGCACTCGTATCCGCGGAAAACGGCTCTCAGCAGGGCCCTCAAGGTGGTCCGCTCGGTCGCACAACTCCCCTACTCCGCTCTGGCGGTGGGACATCGCGCATGGTGGCACGCCTACTATCGCAAGAGCTTCCTCTCCCTGCCCGACGCCCGTATCCAGCGCTTCTACTGGATCCAGCTGTACAAGACCGCCTCCGCGGCCCGCCGCGACGCTCCGGTCATGGCGACGAGCGGTCCCTGGCTGGAGCCCACGCCCTGGCCCAACACCTGGTGGAACCTCAACGCCCAGCTGGAGTACTGGCTCGTCCACGGCTCCAACCACCTCGAACTCGACGCGATCACCCGGGCGTTGAGCGAGTTCCGGGACAACCTCGCGGCCGAGACCCCGCAGCCGTACCGCGCCGATTCGCTCGGCATCCCCCGCACCACCGATCCCCACCTGGTCAACGGCGCGGTCAGCCCTCTCATGGGGTACGGCGTCGGCATCCCGGGCCAGGACCCGCCGACCCCCGAAGTCGGCAATCTGACCTGGGCGTTGCACAACGTCTGGCTCAGCTACCGGCACACCATGGACGAATCGATCCTGCGGGACGTCGTCTTCCCGCTGCTCCGCCGGGCGATCAACTACTACCTGCACTTCCTGGAACCCGGCACGGACGGCAGGCTGCATCTGCCCGCCACCTTCTCCCCCGAGTACGGCGGCGACTCGCGCGACTGCACCTACGACCTGATGCTGCTCACCTGGGGCTGTCGCACCCTGCTCGACTCCGCCGAACTCCTCGGCATCGACGACCCGTTGGCACCGCGCTGGCGTGAGGTACTCGCGCGGCGGACACCGTATCCGACGGACGGGAACGGCTTCATGATCGGCGCGGACATCCCCTTCGCGAAGTCGCACCGGCACTACTCGCATCTGCTCGCCGTCTACCCGCTGTACGAGGTGACCGGGCGGACACCCGACGAACGCGCCCTGATCGAGCGGTCGTTGGCGCACTGGGTGGGCTTCGAGGGCGCTCTCCAGGGCTACACCTTCACCGGCGCGGCCTCGATGTCGGCGCTGCTCGGCAAGGGCGAGGACGCGCTCGTCTATCTCGGCGAGCTGATGACGCGCTTCATCCGCCCCAACACCATGTACCAGGAGTCGGGGCCGGTCATCGAGACGCCCCTGTCGGCGGTCCAGTCGCTGTTCGACATGGTCTGCCAGTCGTGGGGCGGGGTGATCAGGGTGTTCCCGGCGCTGCCCGCCGCCTGGTCGGACCTGGTCGTGCACGACTTCCGCACCCAGGGCGCCTTCCTGCTCGGCGCGCGCCGGGAGGGCGGGGCCACCCGCTGGGTCCGGCTGGTCAGCGAGGCGGGCGCCCCCTGTGTCGTACGGCATGGCATCGCGGGGGCGATCGACGTACGGGACGGGCGGGGGCGTCCGCTGCGGTACACCGACGCGGGGGACGGTGCCGTTCGAATCGCCCTGCGCAAAGGCGAGTCGGCGCTGATCACGGCGAAGGGCGACCGTCCCGATCTGACGGTCGCCCCGGTGCGGTCGAACGGCACCGCCCCGCGCTGGGGGCTGCCCCTCGGCTGAGCGGGATCAGCCGGCGAGGAGGCCCAGGGTGTCGATCACACGGTTCGAGAAGCCCCACTCGTTGTCGTACCAGGCGACCACCTTGACGTGGCGGCCGTCGACGCGGGTGAGGGCGGAGTCGAAGATGGAGGAGGCCGGGTTGCCCGTGATGTCGGAGGAGACCAGCGGGTCCTCGGAGTACTCGAGGACACCGGCCAGCGGGCCCTCGGCCGCGGTGCGGTAGGCGGCGATGACCTCCTCGCGGGTCACGTCACGGGCGACGGTCGTGTTGAGCTCGACGATCGAGCCGACCGGGACGGGGACCCGGATCGAGTCGCCGGACAGCTTGCCGTCCAGGTTCGGCAGCACCAGGCCGATGGCCTTGGCGGCACCGGTCGTGGTCGGCACGATGTTGACGCCGGCGGCGCGGGCGCGGCGCGGGTCGCGGTGGGGGCCGTCCTGGAGGTTCTGCTCCTGGGTGTAGGCGTGCACCGTCGTCATGAAGCCGTGCTCGATGCCGGCGAGGTCGTCGAGGACCGCGGCCAGCGGGGCGAGGGCGTTGGTGGTGCAGGAGGCGTTCGAGACGATCGTGTGGACGTCCGGGTCGTAGGCGTCGGTGTTGACGCCGTAGGCGAGGGTGACGTCGGCGCCGTCCGAGGGCGCGCTGACCAGCACCTTCTTCGCGCCCGCGTCGAGGTGGGCGCGAGCGGCCTTGGCGGAGGTGAAGCGGCCGGTCGCCTCCAGGACGATGTCGACGCCGAGGTCGGCCCAGGGCAGGTCGGCGGGCTCGCGCTCGGCGAGCACCTTGATCCGGCGGCCGTCGACGACCAGGACATCGCCGTCGACCGAGACCGGGCGGCCGAGCCGACCGGAGGTGCTGTCGAAGGCGAGCAGACGGGCGAGGGCGGTGGGCTCCGTGAGGTCGTTGACGGCGACGATCTCCAGGTCGGTGTCGCGTTCCAGCAGGGCGCGCAGCACGTTGCGCCCGATGCGGCCGAATCCGTTGATGGCGATGCGAGTCATGAGTGGAAGTCCCTCGTGAGTGTCCCTGCGGTTCGACTCCACCTTCGCGCGGCCCGGGCGGGCGTGGCCGTGGCGTGAGCGCCATGGTTCGCAAGGATCACGCCACGCGGCTATTCACCCTTGGTGAAGGTCCGCCGGTACTCGCTCGGCGTCGTCCCCAGGATGCGCTGGAAGTGCATCCGCAGGTTCGAACCGGTGCCCAGGCCCACGTCGTTGGCAATCTGCTCGACGCTGCGCTGCGACCGCTCCAGCAGTTCGCGGGCCCGGTCGATCCGGGCGCGCATCACCCACTGCATGGGGGTGTATCCGGTGTCCTCGGCGAAGCGCCGGGAGAAGGTGCGCGCCGACACGGCCGCGTGTTCCGCGAGCGCTTCGAGGCTGAGGGGTTCGTCGAGCCGGTGCAGGGCCCACTCCCGGGTGGCGGCGAACCGCTCGCCGAGCGGTTCGGGGACGCTGCGCGGTACGTACTGGGCCTGGCCGCCGCTGCGGTACGGGGCGGCGACCAGGCGCCGGGCGGCGTGGTTGGAGGCGGCCACGCCGAGGTCGCCGCGCAGGATGTGCAGTCCCGTACGGCCGGGCTCTTGTGCAGCGGCAGCACGATCTCCACGTCCCCGCGCGCCGCGAGCCG
>NZ_JBEYVC010000178.1:0-21699 GCF_040643855.1 Streptomyces sp. NPDC047072
GATGCCGGCCGCCACGCGCGCGACCCGGACAGCGGCCGCCCGATGGCGCAGCACGGCCTCGGCGGCCTGCCAGGCGGAGTGCAGGGTGCGGGCGTCGGCGAGCTCACGCTTCTGCGCGGCGGCCGACTTCTCAGCGCCGGCGAGCGCCAGGGAGGCGTGCCGGTAGGCGAGTTCGGCGGCGATCAGCGCACTGCGCTCACGGGCCGCCTCGGCGTGCGTGACGGCGTACGCGGCGGCGGTGACCCGCTGCGCGAGGTCCGCGGCCCGCACCCGCTCCTGCGCGCCCCGCGCGGA
Source organism: Streptomyces sp. NPDC047072 (assembly GCF_040643855.1). Taxonomy (NCBI): domain Bacteria; kingdom Bacillati; phylum Actinomycetota; class Actinomycetes; order Kitasatosporales; family Streptomycetaceae; genus Streptomyces; species Streptomyces sp. NPDC047072. Next base: position 295 of record NZ_JBEYVC010000178.1, read on the forward strand.
GAGCCGCCGCGCGAGGGTGCGCGTACGGCGTTCCGATCCGGCGTGGATGTCACGCGCGCGTGAGCGCGCCTCGGCCGCCTCGACGATCCGGCCGAGCAGGTCCACCGACCCGGCGGTGAAGTCCCGTTCGGCGATCAGCTCGGCGCGCCGCCCCAGCTTGTTGCCGAAGCCGCCGACCAGGTCGGCGAGGCCGTCGGTGTCCCGGGTGTCGGTGACGGCGCGCAGCAGGAGGTCGGTGAAGTCGGAGTCCTTCTTCACCGCGAAGAGACCGGCGGCCTCGCCCTCGTCGGCGTTCATCTCCCGCTGGTAGCGGAAGAGTTCGGGGTCGAGGCCGAGGTCGCCGAGGTGCTCGATCCACCGGTCGTGGATCTCCTCCCAGTGCACCTCCAGGTGCGGGTAGGCCTTGCCCGCCTCGGTGATGGCGTCCCGGAAGCCCTTCATGGTGCGGCGGCGGCCCTGGGCGCCCGACTGGCCCTCGGCGACGGGCCGTACGGCGGTGGACTCGGCGACCGGCAGGTTGTCCAGCGAGAGCCCGGGCCCGGGCCGGAAGGAGTACCAGGCCTCGGCGAACTTGCGCGGGTCGTTGGAGACCTGGCGGCCCCGCCACTCGCTCACCTTGCCGACGACCACGCACTCGCCGGTGAGGGTGTGCTGCCACTCCAGCGCGACATGCCCGCAGTCGTCGGCGAGCAGGAACTTCCGCAGCACGCCGGAGCTGGCGCCGCCGAGGGTGTTGCGGTGGCCCGGCAGCATCACCGAGAAGATCAGCTTGAGCAGGACGGACTTGCCGCCGCCGTTCTCCAGGAAGAGCACGCCCGCGGGCGCGGGGCGGCGCGGCGGGCCGACCGGGTCGTCCTCGAAGAACTCCGCCTGGGTGGGCGCGGGGTCGGGCACTTCAGCGCCGACGCCGCGCAGGTCAAGCACGGTGTCGGCGTAGCGCGCACCGGCGGGGCCGATGGAGTAGAGGCGGACCCGGGACAGCTCGTACATGGCGGACTCTCGTAAGTCTTCGGCAGGTGGGGGGAGTTCAGGAGTGGAAGGGCAGTCCGGCGTCGGCCACCAGTTCTTCGGCGTCCTCGGCGGGCAGCAGGGTGGGTGTGCCGTCGGTGACGGGGACGACGCCCAGTTCCAGGAGTTCGGCCATGGCGGCGCTCGATGCCATGTCCCGGACCTGGAGCTGGTAGCGGGCCGTCGTCCGGTAGGTCCCGCCGTTGTCGTCACCGGTGCGCTGGAGGAAGCCGGAGTCGGTGAGGAAGGCGACGGCCTTGCCCACGATGCCCGTGGTGGACCCGGCGAGGCGGCGCGCGTCCTTGGTGGCTCCGGTGGCGCTGCGTCTCGCCCAGATCCGCCAGGCCGCCTCCAGTCCGGGGGCGTCACTGGCGGGGTCGGTGTTCTCCCCCTGCTCCTCGGCCCGTTCCTCCAGGCGCCGGCAGGCCTGTCGTACGAAGGCGTCGACGCCGTTGACCGACACGCGCCCGATGTAGCCGTCGTCGGCGAGGTCCTCGGGGCGCGGGAACGCCATGGCGGCGACGGCGAGATGCGCCAGTCCGTGCAGGAAGCGGTCGCCGCCGTCGGCCGACGTACGACGCGCGTAGTCGCCCATCCGCACGGCGAACACCGAGTCCTCGGCGGCGGTCACGGCCATCCCCGCGCGCGGGGACACCTCCAACACGACGAGCCCGAGCCCGGCGGCCACGGCGTCGGCGAGCCGGGCGAACGGGGAGTCCTCCCGGTAGCGCCGCAGCAGCTCGGTGTACTCCTGGTCGCGGGCGGGCTGGAGCTTGGGCTGGAGTCCGAAGGCGACGAGCCGGGCGGCGTCGGCGGCATCGGCGGGCGTGACGGCGGCCGTCGCCGTGGGGGCCGGGGCCTCCGGCTCGCTCCACTCGATGTGCTCACTCACGACTTGGGCTCCTTGTCACGCTCTTGCTCACTCACGCTGCCTCCGTCCGGTCCGCGGCCATCCCCGCCGCGTCCAGCAGGGCGGTGCCCACGATGAGGTCGGCGCCGCCGAACTCCGGGTCGTCCAGCTCCGTGCCGTCGTCCACGGCGAAGAGCAGTTTCTCCTCGCCCTGGCGGTAGGCGGTGCCCACGGAGGGGCTGGCCGCGTGGACCGCCAGCAGGGCCACCAGGTAGGCCAGATCCGGGTCACCGGTCCGCCGGGCCGCCGCCAGCAGCCCGGACAGCCTGCGGGGGGCGTCCGCCGGCAGATCCAGCAGTTCCTTCGCCACCGCCAGCTGCTCCTCGCTGAACCGGCTGTCGTCCGGTGTGGCGATGAGGTCCGGCTCGGGCATCTCCGCGCCCAGATGCTCCCGCTCCATGGGCGGGGTCAGCAGTATGTCGACCAGGTCGCCCACCCGCACCGAGACCGGCGTCCGCAGCCCGGTCCCGCGCGCGAAGAACGCGTCGGTGACCCGGGCCGCCTGCTCCAGGGGCAGCGGCAGCAGCGGAGCGACGAGGTGGCCGTACAGGTCTGTCCCCGAGGTCGTCATCGGCGTGGCGAAGGCCTGCCGGTCCTGCTCGGCGCGGAACAGCGGGCCGGCCTCCAGCAGCCGCGACTGGAGCTGGGTGTGCCGGCGGATGCAGTCCTTGACGATGTCGACCAGTTCGGCGGCCCGCCGCTTGTGCTCCTGGTCCTCGGACTCGTCCCGGGCCTTGCGGATGTTCGTCAGGATCGCGTTCTCGTGGCGATAGCGGTCGGCGACGTGGTCGAGGGCCTCGGCGATCATGTCGGGCACGGAGTTCAGCCAGTCCACCGCCCGGACGTTGCGCCGGGTCGCGTCCAGGGCCCGGCGCAGGGTCTCGGAGTACTGAACGGTGCGGTAGCGGGCCTGCTCGGCGGCCAGCTGCGCGTCCGCCAGCCGGCCCCGGCTGATCAGCACCTCCAGTTTCACCTCGGCGGCGATCTGGGCGCTGGTGACGTCGGTGTCGAGGGCGCCGACGAGGACGTTGACGGCTTCGTCGGTCGTACGGAGATACACCGCCCCGCCGGGACCGGGGACCTCCTCGATCAGCTTGAAGTCGTAGTCGCGCCGGACATAGGTGCCGTCCGTCGAGAAGGTGCCGTAGACCGCCCGGAAGCCGCGGTCCACGCTGCCGACGTTGATCAGGTTCTCCAGGACCCAGCGGGCCACCCGCTCATGCTCCACGACGGGCCGCTGCGGGGCCTGTGCGGCGATGCGCGGGATGAGCCGGGCGACGATCTGGTCGTGGTCGGCGCCGGTGTCGAAGTCCATGTTCAGTGTGACCAGGTCGATGGCGGAGAGGGCCACCTCCGCCATGCCGTACACCGAGTACTCGCCCGCGAGGTTGGCCTTGCGGGCGTCCAGGTCGTGCAGCGGGGCGGTGCAGGCGAGCGCGCGCAGCCGGCGGGCCAGCCCCTCGTCGGCGGCGGGGCCCGGCGCGGGGCGCGGTCCGGCGCTGAGCTGGGGCGGAACGGTGTCCGTCGATGCGGGTGAAGTCACGGTGCACAGACTAGGTGCTGGGTCTGACAACTCCCCAAACGACGTGATTTCACCAGCGGGCCGGGCGTGCCACCCAGTGTCCTCTAGGTGTCCTCTCCGACCCTGCGCCCGTACACCTCGACCACACGCCCCAACGAATCACGCAGATACACCGCGAGGAGCTTCTCGGCCCCGACCCGGTCACCACCTTGCAGCGCTTGGAGGATCTGCTCGTTGCGGGCCAGGTACGGCTCGTGCAGGGCCTTGGGGTCGTCCACCACGTGGAACGCCAGCCGGAGTTCGGCGAAGACGCTGCGCATCAACTCGTCCGTGCGGTCGCTGCCGGCCAGGGAGACCAGTTCGCGGTGGAAGTGGATATTGGCCGTACCCAACGATTTCCAGTCACCTTCACGGATCGCCCGCTTGCCCTCGGCGACCGCTCCGGCAAGACCGTCCAGGGCGTACGGCGGCTCCGCCAGGCCCCGCACCACGGCACACTCCACGAGCGCCCGCGTGCGGTAGATGTCCTCCACATCCTCGACCGTCAGGACGCGCACGAACACGCCCCGGTTCAGTTCGTGGACGAGCAGGCGTTCATGGGTGAGCAGGCGGAACGACTCGCGCAGGGTGTTGCGGGAGACGCCGAGCGCCCCTCCGATGCTGTCCTCCGAGAGGCGGGTGCCGGGCGGGAAGTAGCCCTCGGCGATACGGCTTCTGAGGATGTCCGAGACCCGCTCGGCCGTGCTGGTGCGGCCCAGGAGGGCGCGGTCGTCGGCCAGTCCGCTCAGTTGCTCTGCCATGCCCGGAATTCAACCGCAGACATGAGAACGAAACAACAGGGGTATTGAAGGATCGTTGAACGATCCTCTAGCTTGCTCGTACCGCACGGCTCAGCTCCGCACCCTCCGTCCTCCCACTGCGAGGTGCCCATGAGCACGACTCCTCCGTCCCAGGCCGTCCCCACCGAATCCCCGTCCCTCAAAGGGAACCGCTCCGACGACGGAGCACTGGGCTGGTTCCGCGCCCTCGGTCCGCGCGGTCGCCGCGCCTTCGCCGGCGCGTTCGGCGGCTACGCCCTGGACTCCTACGACTACTTCACGCTGCCGCTGAGCATGGTCGCGCTGGCCGCCTACTTCGGCCTGGACAGCGGCCAGACCGGCCTCTTCACCACCGTGACGCTGCTGGCCTCCGGCATCGGCGGGGCCCTGGCGGGCGTACTGGCCGACCGCGCCGGCCGCGTACGGGCGCTGATGATCACGGTGATCACCTACGCGGTCTTCACCGTGGCCTGCGGCTTCGCGCCCAACTTCGAGTCACTGCTGGTCTTCCGGGCCCTCCAGGGCCTCGGTTTCGGCGGTGAGTGGGCGGTCGGCGCGATCCTGGTCGCCGAGTACGCGAGCGGCAGGCACCGCGGTCGCACCCTCGGCGCGATCCAGAGTTCGTGGGCGGTCGGCTGGGCGCTCGCCGCGCTCGTCTACACGCTGGTCTTCTCGGTCTTCGACGCGGACACCGCCTGGCGCGTGATGTTCTGGACCGGCGCGCTGCCCGCGCTGCTCGTGGTCTGGGTGCGACGCCAGGTGCAGGACGCCCCGCACGCGATCGAGGTACGCGAGCAGAGCGCCGGAAAGGGCTCCTTCGCGGCGATCTTCAAACCGGACCTGCTGCGTACGACGATCTTCGCGGGGCTGCTGTCCACCGGCGTCCAGGGCGGCTACTACACGCTGGCCACCTGGGTGCCGACCTACCTGAAGAGCGACCGCGGCCTGTCGGTCGTCGGCACCGGCGGCTATCTGACCTTCCTGATCTCGGGCGCCTTCCTCGGCTATCTGACCGGCGGCTACCTCACCGACCGCCTCGGGCGCCGGCGCAACATCTGGCTCTTCGCGCTCCTGTCGGCCCTGTGCATCGTGGCGTACGGCAACATCCCGGAGGGCGCCAACACCCTGCTCCTGGTGCTCGGCTTCCCGCTCGGGTTCTGCATGTCGGCGATCTTCAGCGGCTTCGGGTCCTTCCTGAGCGAGCTGTACCCGACGGCGGTACGCGGCTCCGGCCAGGGCTTCACGTACAACGCCGGGCGCGCGGTCGGCGCCGTCTTCCCGACCACCGTCGGCTATCTGGCCGACAGCTGGGGCACGGGCGGCGCGCTGGTCTTCGGCGCCATCGGCTACGGCCTCGCCGCACTGGCCCTGTTCGGACTGCCCGAGACGCGTGGGAAGGAACTCGCGTGAACCGCACGGACGACCGTCCCCTGACCCTCGTGGACGAGCACGCGCACGCGTGGAGCCCGCAGGAGGCCCGGACCCGCTTCCGGGCCGGCCTCACGGGTCCCACCGCCGGGGTCGCCGCGGGCCACACCCAGGTCAACCTGATCTCGGTGCCCGCCGACTGGGCTTACGACATGCTGCTGTTCTGCCAGCGGAACCCGAAGCCCTGTCCGGTCCTCGACGTCACGGACGCCGGAGACTGGACGACCGTCCTCGCGGACGGCGCGGACCTGCGCACCGACCTGCCGCGCTACCGGGTGTGGCAGGACGGCGAGCTGGTGGACGAGCCGACGGACGTACGCGCCCACTGGCGTGACGACCTGGTGTCGTTCCTGATCGGGTGCAGTTTCACCTTCGAGTGGGCATTGTCGGGGGCAGGGGTCCCGATCCGGCACATTCAGCAGGGCCGGAACGTTCCCATGTACGTGACCAGTCGACAGTGCCGTCCCGCGGGGCGGCTGCACGGACCGATGGTGGTGTCCATGCGCCCGGTGCCACCGCAGCACCTGGCCGCCGCGCTCCGGGAGACCAGCCTGCTCCCGGCGGTGCACGGCAGCCCGGTGCACTGCGGCGACCCCGCGGCCCTGGCCATAGCCGACCTCGGCCGACCCGACTTCGGCGATCCGGTGGACGCCGAGCCGGACGACATCCCGGTGTTCTGGGCCTGCGGGGTGACGCCCCAGGCCGCGGTGACGGCCTCGCGGCCGCCTTTCGCGATCACCCACGCACCGGGACAGATGTTCCTGACCGACGCCCGCGACGAGCAGTACCGCGTGGCCTGAGACGAGACAAGGATCCATGACCCCGATCGACCTGAACGCCGACCTCGGCGAGGGCTTCGGCCGCTGGCGCCTCACCGACGACGAGCAGCTGCTGTCCGTCGTCACGAGCGCCAACGTGGCCTGCGGGTTCCACGCCGGGGACGCGGTCACCATGCGGCGGGTGTGCGAGCTGGCCGCCGAGCGCGGGGTACGGGTCGGCGCCCAGGTCTCCTACCGGGACCTGGCGGGGTTCGGGCGGCGCGCGATGGACGTGCCGTCCGCCGAGCTGACGGCCGAGGTGGCCTACCAGATCGGCGCCCTGGAGGTCTTCGCCCGGGCGGCGGGCACGCGCGTGTCGTACGTCAAGCCGCACGGCGCGCTCTACAACCGGGTGGTGCACGACGAGGAACAGGCGGCCGCGGTCGTCGCCGGCGTCCTCCTCGCGGACGCCACCCTGCCCGTCCTCGGCCTGCCCGGCTCACGCTTCCTGGAGACGGCCGCCAAGGCAGGTATCACACCCGTCACGGAGGCCTTCGGGGACCGCGCCTACACCGATGCGGGCACGCTGGTGCCGCGCACCGAGGCGGACGCGGTGGTCACCGATCCGGAGGCGGTCGTGGAACGCTCCCTGGGCCTGGCCCGGGATCGCGCGGTCGTCTCCCGCTCGGGGGCCCGTATCGCCGTGGCGGCACGCTCCCTGTGCCTGCACGGGGACACCCCGGGCGCGGTGGAGCTGGCGCGCCGGGTCCGGGAGCGGCTGGAGACGGCGGGCGTGCGGGTGGAGGCGTTCGCATGAGGACGCTGCCGGTCGGGGACCACGCCCTGCTCGTCGAGGTCGCCTCGGGCGAGGAGGCCCAGGCCCTGCACGCCGAGCTGGTGCGCCGTCGCGCCGAGGGCTCGCTGTCGGTCGGCGAGATCGTCCCCGCGGCCCGTACGGTCCTCCTCGACGGCCTCGCCGACCCGACCCGGCTGGCCGCCGAACTGACGGCCGCCGAGGTCCCGCCCGCGCCTCCACGCGCGCGTGAGGTCGTCGATCTCCCGGTGCGCTACGACGGCCCGGACCTGGCCGACGTGGCCGAGCTGTGGGGCGTCCCGCCAAAGGAGGTGGCCCGGATCCACGCGGCCACCGAGTTCACGGTCGCCTTCTGCGGCTTCGCCCCCGGCTTCGGCTACCTCATCGGCCTTCCGCCCCGCCTCCACGTCCCGCGGCGCGCCGACCCGCGCACGGCGGTCCCGGCCGGTGCGGTGGGTCTGGCCGGTCCGTACACCGGCGTCTACCCGCGTTCGTCGCCGGGCGGCTGGCAGCTGATCGGCACCACGGACACCGTGCTGTGGGACCACACGCGCGTACCGGCCGCGCTGCTGTCGCCCGGCACGCGCGTGCGTTTCGTCCGCACGGGCCGGGTGAGCGCCGTATGACCGATCGAGCGCTCGCGATCGTCCGGTCCGGAGCACTGACCACCGTCCAGGACCGGGGTCGCCCCGGCCACGCCCATCTGGGCGTCCCCCGCTCCGGCGCCCTGGACGGCCCCGCGGCGGCGCTCGCCAACCGTCTGGTCGGCAACCGCCCGGAATCGGCCGTCCTGGAGACCACGCTCAACGGCTGCTCGGTACGCCCGCGTTCGACGGTCACCGTGGCGGTCACCGGCGCCCCCTGCCCGGTCACGGTGGACGGCCGCCCGGTCTCCTGGGGTGCACCGGTCGCGGTACCCGCCGGTGCCCTCCTGGACGTCGGAACAGCCGTCTCAGGGGTACGCAGCTATCTGGCCGTCTCCGGGGGCATCCTGGTCGAGCCGGTCCTGGGGAGCCGCTCCACGGACCTCCTGTCGGGTCTGGGCCCGCCCCCTGTCACCGATGGCGCCGTCCTCCCCCTGGGCACCCCGGAAGCGCTCCACGCGCGCGTGGACTTCACTCCCCAGCCGGCGCCTCCGGCGGAGCTGGTCCTGAGGGTCACGCCGGGCCCGCGCGACGACTGGTTCACCCCGGAGGCGGTCCGGGTCTTCACCACGAGCACGTTCCGGGTCTCGTCCGCGAGCAACCGCATCGGGCTGCGCACGGAGGGACCTGCCGTCGAGCGAGCGCGCTCGGATGAACTGCCCAGCGAGGGCATGGTCCTGGGAGCCGTCCAGGTGCCACCGAACGGCAGACCGGTGATCTTCCTGGCCGACCACCCCACCACCGGGGGCTACCCGGTGATCGGGGTCGTTCGCGAAGCCGACCTCCCGGCAGCGGCCCAGGCGGCACCGGGAACTCCGGTGCGCTTCATAGCGGTACGGCACCGGTAACCCGCCGAACAACCTCACGCGGCCTCGGCCGAAACAGAAGCCAACGCCGCCGACACCGCATGAGCCGCCCGCAGATCCAGCCACGCACTGGTCCCCCGAGCCCGATGCCGCATCTCGTCCACCGCGAGCGACAGCAACTGCGGCAACAGGTCTCCGCACCGCCGCACCACCCACCCCGTACCCGCCGTGGCCAACCACCACAGACTCGCCGACTTCGTGGGGACCGGAAACTCCGGCTCGACCGACGGCGCGACCCCGTCGGCCAGCCCCCTCGACGCCAGCAACGCATGGAACCGCACCGCCAGTTGCCGATGCCCCCGCTCCCCCGGATGCAGCCGGTCCGCGCTCCACATCGCCCGGTCGGTGAGCCACGCCCCCTCGGAGGCGTGCAGATGCACGGCCCCGTAGCGCTCGGACAGCGCGTGCACCACCGTGTTGACGGCCCGCTGCCGCCGGGCCAGCGGACGCGCCAGCGCCCCGGGGAGCCCGAGCATCGCCCCGGGATCCGGCAGGCACGCGGTCAGCAGTACGGCGCCCTGCGCGCTGAAGGCCGCGTACACCCGGTCCAGCCGCGCGGCGACCGCGTGGATGTCGAAGGTGCAGCGCAGGGTGTCGTTGACGCCGACGACCACCGAGACGACGTCGGGCCGCAGCGCGAGCCCCTGGGGCAGTTGCCGTTCCAGCACGTCCCTCGTCTGCGCCCCGCTCACCGCGAGGTTGACGAAGTCGACGTCGTCCTCGGCGAGCCCGGCGGCGAGCAGCGCGGCCCAGCCGCGCCACCCGTCGCCGACGGGATCGCCCACGCCTTCGGTCAGCGAGTCCCCGAGGGCGACGAAACGCAGCCCGCTCACAGCGGCTCCCCGCTCATGCCACGCCTCCGCGCACGGACCGCCGTACGAACGCGTCCGCGTCGTGCGCCGCCAGGAACGCCCTGACCGCGGTGTCCCACCCGAAGCACTCCGCACGCGCGCGTGCGGTCTCCCGGCGCTCGGGGACCGGGAGTTCGAGGAGCGCCTCGACGGCGTCCGCGAAGGCCTCCCCGCGGTCGACCGCGACGGCACCCGCCGATCCGATCACCTCGGGCAGCGCGGAGGACGCGCTGACCACCACGGGCGTGCCGCAGGCCATCGCCTCCAGCGCGGCGAGCCCGAAGGTCTCGGCGGGCCCCGGTGCCAGGCAGACGTCGGCGGAGGCCTGGAGCGCGCCGAGCAGCGCGCGGTCCGAGACGTGCCCGAGGAAGGTCACCGGCAGCCCGCGCTCGCGCGCCCGCTGCTCCAGACGCGGCCGCAGCGGCCCGTCCCCGGCCACCACGAGCACCGCCCGGCGACCGCGCCGTAGGAGCGCCTCCACGGCGTCCAGGGCGGTGCCGGGCCGCTTCTCGACCGAGAGGCGGGTGCAGGTGACCAGGAACGTCTCGTCCTCGCGCGCGTAGCGGGCCCGCAGTCCCGTGTCGGCCAGTGCGGGGTGGCGTGCCTCCAGGTCGACGCCGAGGGGTGCCCGTACAACGTTGCGGGCGCCGATCCGCACGAACTCCCGCTCGGCGAACTCGGTGGTGCACACCACGCGCGCGTAGGTGTGCGCCGTACGGACGTTGAGGGCGTCGGCGGCGCGCCGGGCCGCCTCCTCGGGCAGGCCCCAGGTGCGCAGCACACCGTCGGCGGTCTCGTGGGAGACCATCACGGCGGGGACCCGGGCGCGCCGCGCCCATTTGCCGGTCCAGCGCAGGGTGGTGCGGTCGGAGACCTCCAGGCGGTCGGGGGCCAGCTCCGCCAGGAGCCGGGCCACCCGGCGCTTGTCGGTCAGGACGCGGTAGCCGCCGGTGCCGGGCAGCAGCGGGCCGGGCAGGGTGATCACCCGCCCCTGTTCGGTGTCGCGGTCGCTCACGCGGTCGCCGGGCACGATCAGGACGGGTTCGTGGCCCGCCGCCCGGTATCCCTTGCCGAGTTCGCGCAGAGCGGTGCGCAGGCCGCCGGAGGCGGGGGCGACGAAGTTGGCCAGGCGGACGATTCGCAGCGGCTTCCCGGTCATGCGGCCACCGCCGTCCGCTGCGTGCCGAGCACGGACGCGTAGTGCCCGATCAGCTGGTCGCCGACGGCGGCCCAGGTGCGGCCCTCGACCATCGCCCGCGCGGCGTCGCCGTAGGCGACGCGCCGTGCGGGGTCGGCGGCCAGGGACCACACGGCGTCCCGTACGGCGGCCGGGTCGCGGGGCGGGACGAGGAGCCCGGTACGGCCGTGGGCGACCAGGTCCAGCGGTCCTCCGGCGGCGGGCGCGACGACGGGCACGCCGCTCGCCATGGCCTCCTGCACGGTCTGGCAGAAGGTCTCGAAGGGGCCGGTGTGCGCGAAGACGTCGAAGGAGGCAAAGATCCGGGCCAGTTCGTCGCCCATGCGACGGCCCAGGAAGACCGCTCCGGACAGGGTCTCCATGAGCGAGGGCTGGCTCGGGCCGTCGCCGACGACCACGACCTTCACGCCCTCCAGGCCGCATACGCCGGCCAGGAGCTCGACGTGCTTCTCGGGGGCGAGCCGGCCGACGTAGCCGACGATCAGCTCACCATTGGGGGCGAGTTCGCGACGCAGGGCCTCGTCGCGCAGGTCGGGACGGAAGCGGACGGTGTCCACGCCCCGCGGCCACAGCTTGACCCGGGGCACGCCGTGCGCCTCCAGGTCCTGCAGGGAGGCGCTGGAGGGGGCGAGGGTGAGGTGCGCGGCGGCGTGCACGGAGCGGATGCGGCGCCAGGCGGCGGCCTCGCCCGCGTGCACGTAGGTGCGGGCGTACCCGGCGAGATCGGTCTGGTAGACGGCGACGGCGGGGATGCCAAGCCGGGCGGCCGCGGCCATGCCGCGGACACCGAGGACGAAGGGGCTGGCCAGGTGGACGACGTCGGCACGGTGCTCGGCGATCGCCGCGGCCACGCGTCGGCTGGGGAGGGCGACGCGGACCTGGGGGTAGCCCGGGAGCGGGAGGGAGGGGACACGGACGACGGGGCAGGGCGCGAGGGCGTCCACGCCGGCCCGGGGGCCGGACGCGGTGGCCGGCGCGACGACGAGCGGAAGGTGACCGCGATCTACGAGGTGCCGGGCGGTCTGGAGCGCGCAGTGGGCCACGCCGTTCACGTCGGGGGGAAAGGATTCGGTCACTATGACGACACGCATACCGGTGTTGTCGCCGGACTGGACGTGCCCGCGTCAACGTGGATCTATGCGAACGATGAACACACCGTGAGCGTTCTTTCGCACACCCGAGCAGGTCAGGCCGTGTCCATCCGGACCTGACCCGCGGGTCGTCGCGAGTTCACCCGGCGGGCGTGACGGTGCCCGGCGGGCCCCTGTGGGGCCGGTGTCACATGGCGGCCGTGTCCGGTCCGATACGGCTGCGGACGGCGGTCTGCACCTCGGCCTCCTCGGCCGGGTCGGCGGCCAGCCGGCGCAGTCGCTCCACGACCCGGGCGTCGCCGGTCTCGGCGTGCCGGGCGGCGATCTCGCGGGTGGTCTCCTCGCAGTCCCAGAGGCACTCGACGGCGAATCCGGCGGCGAAGGAGGGGTCGGTGGCGGCGAGCGCGTGGGCGGCGCGGCCGCGGAGATGGGAGGAGGCGGTCTCCCGGTAGATATGGCGGAGCACGGGGGCGGCGCAGACGATGCCGAGCCGTCCGGTGCCGTCGACGAGCGTCCACAGGGTCGGGGCGTCGGGGCCCTCGCCCCGGACGGCCTCCCTGAGCGCCGAGAGAACCAGGTCCTTGTCCTGGGCCCCGCCCCGGCAGGCGAGCATCCGGCCGGCGGCGGCGCCCAGCGGATCGGGCCGCCTGGCCCAGCCGCGCGCCCGGTCGACGGCGGCGACGCTGCGCATCCGTTCGAAGGAGTCGACGGCGGCCTCCACGACGGCCGTCGAGCCGGTGGTGACGGCCGACTCGATCAGGTCGAGGGCGTCGGGGTCGTTGCTGTCGGCGAGATAGCGCAGGGCGGTGCAGCGGGCGCCGTCGGTGCCGTCCATGGCGGCGGAGACGATCTCGGGCCGGTCCTCGGGGCCCGCGACGGCCATGAGACAGCGGGCGGCCGGGACGTGCAGCGCGGCGCCGCGCTCCAGGCCCTGCTGGGCCCATTCGAAGACGGCCTGGACGCTCCAGCCGGGGCGTGGCCCGCTGGGCCGCATCTGCCGCTGCCATCGGTCGAAGCAGCCGGTCTCGTGAGCGGCACGCACGCGTGTGGCGACGGATTCACGGGGATCGTCGGCCCACAGCCGCCAGGGCCGTGGTTCGAAGGCGTCGCGCACGGCGGCGGCCAGTTCGGCCTCGCCCTCGGGATCGGTGCCGAAACGGGCGAGCACGGGGGCCGCGAGCGACCGCAGTCCGGCGTCGTCGTCGCGCAGCGCGAGTTCGTCGAGCGCCCAGGCCCAGTTGGAGCCGGAGGCGGCGTACCTGCGCAGCAGTTCGAGCGCGTCGCGCCTGCCGTAGGAGGCGAGGTGGCCGAGGACCGCCAGGGCGAGCCCCGTACGTGACTCCTCGGTGTCGAAGACGTCCTCGACGTCGAAGAGGTGCGCCTCGATCTCGTCCAGCTCGCCTGCCAGGTCGAGGAAGAGTCGGGCGTAGTAGAGCGAGCGGTTCTCCACCTGCCAGTCGTGGCGGGGATCGCTCAGCACGCAGTGGTTCAGGGCCGCGAGCGCCTCGGCGCGCGGGGCGGTGAGCGCGTGCAGCGTGCCGTCGCCGCGGCCCCGCTGGAGCAGGCCGAGCAGCGTACCGCTGGGCGCTATGACCGGATCGAACATGGGAAACAGCCTCACATCAAGCGTCGACGCAACCGGGAAACACGCATTACCTGGCCGCGTGACACAACGTCGGAGCGCCCGCCGTCTCTTGCTTGCTGTAGACCATCTTCCTCTGCCTCTCGTCGGTGGCCCATGCGGACCGCATCACGGTCCGCGCGGTGCGGCAACACTTGCCCAGCCATCACGTCCGTGAACCACGTCGTCATGATGACTCGGCACTTCCGTCTGCCGCGACCGAAATTTCGGCGGCCCTGTACCGCCTCCCCCGTTGTGTGTGTTTTCGCTGGTCAGAACATGTGGGTCAGTGTGCGCCGAACAGTTCGAGCAGTTCTGTCCGACCGAACATCCGAGCGGTGTCGACGGCCGAGGGGGTGCCCTCGGAGGGGTCGGCACCCCCTTCGAGGAGGGCCTCGATGACGTCCCCGGCGCCCTTGAAGACAGCCCCGGCGAGCGGGGTCTGACCCCGGTCGTTGGCCCCGCCGGCCGCCGCGCCGCGGGCGACGAGCGCGCGCACCGCGTCGGCGTGGCCGTGGTAGGCGGCGAGCATCACGAGGGAGTCCCCGCGGTCGTTGGTGAGGTTGGCCGGAATGCCCGCGTCGACGTACGCCACGAGTGCCTCGGTCCGCCCCTGCCGGGCCAGATCGAAGATCTTGGTCGCCAGCTCCACGACCTCCGGGTCAGGGGCTTCGCTCATCGGCCGGACCGCCTCTCTCCATCCGTTCAGGTGAATCGCAAGGGTACTGGCTCGGGCCGTACATGACCCGACGCGCCGGAGGTAGAGATCTTGGTGACTCTGCCAACCCGGTGAAATATCCAGAAATTCACCCAGTTGCACCTTTTATCGGATGGATACATGCTGTGAGCCTGGAAGTACTCATGGTGACTGTCCCCACGAACCAGGAGCACTCGCATGATCCTCTCCATCTCGGGCGTCGTACTGCTCGGCATCGTCGTCTTCATCTTCTTCCGCAAGGACGGCCTCAAGGCCTCGCACGCCCTGATCTCCGCCCTGTTCGGCTTCTACCTGGCGAGCACCGCCATCGCCCCGAGCATCAAGGCCGGCGGCGAGAGCCTGGCGAGCCTCCTCGGCGGCATCAAGTTCTGACGCCGCCCGTCCCGTCCGTACGCACCACCAGGAGACCGCAGTGGCCCGCCGCCCCCTCCCCCGCATCCTGAGCACAGGCAGCGCGCAGATCGCCCGGAGCCGGGAGCTGGCCCGGACGGCGGCCGACAGCGCCACGGACGTCCTGCACCCGCTGATCACGATCAGCAAGGGGCTGCGCCGGCTGGCGGCGGCCGGGCGGCGCAGGTGGGCCGAGACCCCCAAGGACAAGCGCGGGCCGCTGCTGTTCCTGGTGGCCTCGGTGGTCCTGGTGGTGGCCCTGGTGCCGTACGGACCGCTGCTGGCCGTCATCACCCTGATGGCGGCGGCAGCCTGGCAGGGCCGGGACCGCAAGCCCGCGGAACCCGAAGGCCCCGACGAGTCGCAGACCCAGCGCCTGCAGTCCCTCTACGAGGCGCTGGTCCCGTACTTCTCGGCCGCCGAGGACCCGGCCCCGCTCTACACCCACGGCGGCGAGTGGGAGAAGGCCTTCCCCGCCTACGACTTCGACGCCGCCGGCCGCATCACGCAGCTGGTGATCCGCTACCCGGCGTACTTCACCGACGGCGAGGCCCAGTCCCGGGCCCGCATCGAGCAGTTGCTGCACGCCAAGTCGGGGCGGGACCGCGAGTACCACTTCTCCTGGGACGAGGAGGGCAACCACCTCACAGTCGCCGTCCTCGCCCCGCTGCCCACCGACATCGCCGCCCAGCGCTTCGTCACCGCGCCGGGCGAGACGGTCCTGGGCTTCACGGACCCCACCCAGGTCCAGCGCACGCTCCCGCTCGGCTACGGCGAGGAGCGGCGCGACGTCCCTCCGGTGGTCTGGCGCACGGGCATCCGCTCCACCGAGCCGCATCTTCTGGTGATGGGCCAGCCGGGCAGCGGCACATCCACACTGCTGCGTTCCATCGCGCTGCAAGCCCTTCAGTACGGCGATGTCGTCATCGTCGAGGGCGGCGGCACCGGCGAGTACGCGTGCCTGACCGGGCGGGACGGCGTGCTCGCCGTCGAGTGCGGGCTGGCCGGTGCGGTGGCGAGCCTGGAGTGGGCGGCGACCGAGACGGAGCGACGGCTGATCGCCGCGAATCGCGCACGGCAGGCCGGGGACGCGCCCCCGGAGGACACCAGGCGTCCCCTGTGGATCCTTCTGGACCGGCCGAGCGTCTTCTCCCACCTGGCCGCTGCCGAGGGGCGCAAGGATCCGCAGTCCCTGCTCCAGGTGCCGTTGCGGCACGGCCGCGCGGCGAACGTCACGGTCGTGGTGGCGGAGCAGTTCGACAGTGCGGACGGGTTGAGTGACGCGGTACGGCAGCACACGCGCGCGCGTGTCGTGTTGGGGCCGGCGACACCCGGGCAGTTGGAGGGTGTCCTGGGCATGCCGCCGCACACGACGCCGGTTGCGGTGGTGCCGCCGGGGCGAGGGTATGCGCGGCTGGGGGCGGGGCCTGTGCATCGGCTTCAGGTGCCGGCTACTCCGGATCCCTATGACGATGCGACCAGTGCGGGGGATCGGGAGGCGGTGCTGGGGTTGCTGCCGGCTCGGACCACTCCTGTGGATGCGGAGACGGTTTCGTTGAGTGCAGAGTGCGGGTGAGTGGGGGCTGGTCGCGCAGTTCCCCGCGCCCCTAGGTAGATCCAGGCACCGTCACGCTACGAATGTGCGCGGTGATTCCCCTCCCGTGGAGCCTCCGCTCTCCACCGCCCGGGCCGCTGCGGCCAGCCTCGCCGCCGCCTCCTCCGCCACTGCCCCTCCCACCGTGAACGGCAGGCGCACGTAGCCCTCGAAAGCGCCGTCGACTCCGAAGCGCGGGCCGGACGGGACCCGTACCCCCACTCGCTCACCCACCTCCGCCAGGCGCGAGCCCGACAGGCCGCCCGCTCGCACCCACAGGGTCAGGCCGCCCTTGGGGACCGAGAACTCCCAGGTGGGCAGTTCCTTGCGGATCGCCGTCACCAGCGCCTCACGGTTCCCCCTCGCCTGCTCCCGCCGTACCTCCACCGCCTGCTCCCAGCCCCCCGTGCTGAAGAGCCAGTTCACCGCCAGCTGTTCCAGTACCGGGGTTCCCAGGTCCGCGTACGCCCGCGCCGCGACCAGGCTGCGGATCACGTCGGGGGCCGCGCGGACCCAGCCGATCCGCATGCCCGCCCAGAACGCCTTGCTGGCCGAGCCGACGGTGACCACGGTCGAGCCGGCCGGGTCGAAGGCGCAGACCGGGCGCGGCATGGTGACGTCCTCGTCGAGCCAGAGTTCGGTCATGGTCTCGTCGGCCACCAGGACAGTGCCCGCCGAGCGCGCGGACTCCACCAGCCGGCGGCGCTGGTCCTCGTCGGCGAGGGCGCCGGTGGGGTTGTGGAAGTCGGCGACGACGTACGCGATCCGGGGTGCCGCGTCCCGCAGGACCTGACGCCAGCGGTCCATGTCCCAGCCCGCCAGGCCCTCGGCCATCGCGACGGGCACCAGCCGGGCGCCGGCCTCCCGCATCAGCTGGAGGATGTTGGCGTACGACGGCGACTCGACCGCGATCCGCTCACCGCGGCCCCCGAAGAGGTGGCAGATGGCGTCGATCGCGCCCATCGCACCCGTGGTGACCATGATCTGCTCGGGCATGGTCGGGATGCCGCGCGCGGTGTAGCGCTCGGCGATCATCGTGCGCAGCGCGGGGAGTCCCGCCGGGTAGTCGCCGTGTGTGTGGGCGTACGGCGGCAGCTCCTCCAGGGCGCCCTGGACGGCCCGGGTCAGCCAGGGCTCGGGGGCGGGCAGCGCCGCACAGCCCAGGTCGATCATCGAGCCGAGGGCCTCGGGCGGGAGGGGTTCGAGGCCGCGGGCCGGGAGCGGGTTCCCCGCGGGGACGGCCGTCCAGCTGCCCGCACCGCGCCGGGACTCCAGGAAACCCTCGGCGCGCAACGCCTCGTAGGCCGCCGCGACGGTCGTACGGCTGACGGACAGGGACAGGGCCAGTTCGCGTTCGGCGGGCAGCCGGGCGGCCACCGGGACCCGGCCCTCCAGCACCAGCAGGCGGATGCCGTCGGCGAGCGCACGGTAGGCGGGCGGGCGGCGGGTGCCGGGGCCCGCAGGGCGGTCCTGCTGGGAGTTGAGCAGTCGGGCGAGCTGCGCGGCACCCACCGCCGAGGTCCACTGTGTCACCGAAATCAGTCCACCTTCCCCGAATTGGCCATGGATGCCGTCTCGTCCCAAGCCACAGGGTGTCATGTGCCAGGCCACTACCACCACAGGGGGCACGTCTTGTCCACGCAGAGCCGTCTCGGGAGACGGTTGATCCAGCTGTACGTCGGGCTCGCCCTCTACGGCGCCAGCTCGGCGCTGCTCGTCGAGGCGGGCCTGGGCCTGGAGCCCTGGAACGTGCTTCACCAGGGCCTGGCCGAACTCACCGGCCTGACGATCGGCGTCGTGTCGATCATCGTCGGCGCGGCGGTCCTGCTCCTGTGGATCCCGCTGCGCCAGCGCCCCGGCCTCGGCACCGTCTCCAACGTCTTCGTGGTCGGCATCGCGATGGACGGCACCCTGGCCCTGGTCCCCGAGGTGCACGGTCTCGCCGTACGGATTCCGCTCCTGATGGCGGGCATCGTGCTGAACGGCGCGGCCACCGGGCTCTACATCGCCGCCCGTTTCGGTCCGGGGCCGAGGGACGGGCTGATGACGGGGCTGCATCTGCGGACCGGCCGCTCGATCCGGCTCATGCGGACCGCTGTCGAGGTGGCCGTCGTCGGCACCGGCTTCCTGCTGGGCGGGACCATAGGCATCGGCACCGTCCTGTACGCCGTCTCCATCGGCCCGCTCGCCCAGCTGTTCCTGCGCGTGTTCGCCGTCCCCACGGCATCCGACGGCAGCACGGTCGTTGCCACCGGGCAACCGCAGGGAGCGATACTGCGTCCGTGACCTCGCGGATACGCCATCCCTACCTCGACCATCCCGGCCCGATCCCATTCGCCCACCGGGGCGGAGCGGCCGACGGCCTGGAGAACACCGCGTTCCAGTTCCGGCGGGCGGTGGAGGCGGGCTACCGGTACCTGGAGACCGACGTCCATGCCACGGCGGACGGCAAGCTGGTCGCCTTCCACGACACGACGCTGGACCGGGTGACCGACGGGGCGGGCCGGATCGCCGACCTGCCCTGGGCGGACGTACGGCACGCGCGCGTGGCCGGCAAGGAGCCGGTGCCGCTCTTCGAGGACCTCCTGGAGACCTTCCCCGAGGCCCGCTGGAACGTCGACGTCAAGGCCGAGTCGGCGCTTCACCCGCTGCTCGACCTGATCGAGCGCACCGGCACCTGGGACCGGATCTGCGTCGGCTCCTTCTCCGAGGCCCGGGTGATACGGGCCCAGCGCCTGGCCGGACCGCGCCTGGCGACGTCGTACGGCACCAGAGGTGTGCTGAATCTCCGGCTGCGCTCCTGGGGCGTCCCGGCCGCGCTGCGCCGGTCGGCCGTGGCCGCGCAGGTGCCGGAGGCCCAGTCGGGCATCCAGGTGGTCGACCACCGCTTCGTGCGCACCGCCCACGCGCGCGGGCTGCAGGTGCACGTATGGACCATCAACGAGGCCGATCGCATGCACCGGCTCCTGGACCTGGGAGTCGATGGCATCATGACCGATCACATCGACACACTGCGCAAGGTCATGGAGGACCGGGGCGTCTGGGTCTGACACCCGCGCCCCCGCTCCCGGTCCGCGCACGGCACCTTGACGGGGAGGCACGGGTGGGCACCGACACCGTGCGGGCGGGCTCGGCCGACGAGGCCGCCGAGCGGCGGCGCGAGCAGCGCGGCTGGTACTTCTACGACTGGGCCTGCTCCGTCTACTCGACGAGTGTGCTCACCGTGTTCCTCGGGCCCTATCTGACATCGGTCGCCAAGAACGCGGCGGACGCGGACGGTTACGTCCATCCATTGGGGATCCCGGTACGGGCCGGCTCCTTCTTCGCGTACTCGGTGTCCCTGTCGGTGATCGTGGCCGTGCTGGTGATGCCCCTGGTGGGCGCCGCCGCCGACCGCACCGGCCGCAAGAAGCCCCTCCTGGCGGCCGCCGCCTACACCGGGGCCGCCGCGACGACCGGGATGTTCTTCCTCGGGGGCGACCGCTATCTCCTCGGCGGGCTCCTCCTGGTCGTCGCGAACGCAGCGCAGTCCGTCGGGACGATGCTCTACAACTCCTACCTCCCGCAGATCGCCCCGCCCGAGGAGCGCGACGCGGTCTCCTCCAAGGGGTGGGCCTTCGGCTACGCGGCGGGCGCCCTGGTGCTGGTCGTGAACCTCGTCCTCTACATGGGCCACGACTCCTTCGGTCTCTCCGAGAGCGCGGCGGTCCGCGTCTGTCTGGCCTCGGCCGGGCTGTGGTGGGGCGCGTTCGCGCTGATTCCGCTACGACGGCTGCGCGACCGGCGGTCCACGGCGAAGGAGCCCACCGCCCCGGGTTTCCGGCAACTCGCGGCCACCGTCCGCGACATGCGCCGCCACCCGCTCACCCTCGCCTTCCTGCTGGCGTACCTGATCTACAACGACGGCATCCAGACCGTGATCTCCCAGGCCTCGGTCTACGGCTCCGAGGAACTGGACCTCGGGCAGTCGACGCTCATCGCGGCGGTGCTGCTGGTGCAGGTGCTGGCGGTGGTGGGCGCGCTGGCGCTGGGGCGGCTCGCCCGGCTGTACGGCGCCCAGCGCACGATCCTGGGGTCGCTGATCGCCTGGGCGGTGATCCTTGCGGCCGGGTTCTTCCTGCCCGCCGGCGCGCCCGTGTGGTTCTTCGTCCTGGCGTCCGGCATCGGGCTCGTGCTCGGCGGCAGCCAGGCCCTGTCCCGCTCCTTGTTCTCCCATCTCGTCCCGCCGGGCAAGGAGGCCGAGTACTTCTCGGCGTACGAGATGAGCGACCGGGGCATGAGCTGGCTGGGCCCTCTGCTGTTCGGGATCACCTACCAGCTGACAGGAAGTTATCGGGACGCGATCATCTCCCTGGTGGCCTTCTTCGTCATCGGATTCGTGCTGCTCGCACGGGTTCCGGTGCGGCAGGCGATCATCGACGCGGGCAATCCCGTTCCCGAAAGGATTTAGCGTTCAACACCAAAGCGCTGTAGTGTACGCGTTTGGCCTGCCAGGCGTACCGTTACTGCGCGTCAAAGATGCCGAAACGCTGGGTGACATCTGCTAGCAGATGTGACAAACCGGGCGCTGGTGGGTACAACAAGGGGCGGCTACGACGGCGACGCATGACCCGGAACGGGAATCTTTACCGCCGACCGGACGTTGACCGGATGACGACGACAGCGACACCTGTCCTGTGGGCGACAAGCCCGGGAGGCACGATTCATGAGTGAGCGAGCTCTTCGCGGCACGCGCCTCGTGGTGACCAGCTACGAGACGGACCGCGGCATCGACCTGGCCCCGCGCCAGGCCGTGGAGTACGCATGTGAGAAGGGGCACCGCTTCGAGATGCCCTTCTCGGTCGAGGCGGAGATCCCGCCGGAGTGGGAGTGCAAGGTCTGCGGGGCCCAGGCACTCCTCGTGGACGGCGACGGCCCTGAAGAGAAGAAGGCCAAGCCCGCGCGTACACATTGGGACATGCTGATGGAGCGACGCACCCGTGAGGAACTCGAAGAGGTCCTCGAGGAGCGTCTGGCGGTTCTGCGCTCCGGTGCGATGAACATCGCGATTCATCCCCGGGACAGCCGCAAGTCGGCGTAGTCCCCTCGGGGACTGGGCCGCAGATCAGTGCACGTGAACGACAAGGCCATCGTGCGCTCCTCCGGTTGAACTGCCCGTTCACCAGGGAGACTTG
>NZ_JBEYVC010000179.1:0-21571 GCF_040643855.1 Streptomyces sp. NPDC047072
CTCGGCGAGGTCCCGTCCTACCGCCTGCTCCTCGCGTACGAGGGGAACGTCCAGGACGTCGAGGACGCGTACGCCTTCCTCCCCGCCGTCGGCGACACGCCACGGATACGGCGCATCGCCGGGACAAACGCACCAATCGCCTCCTGGCGGCGGGGGCGCCGTCCGCTGGGGCTAGGGGGTGCCGTTCTCCGCGAACGTCCAGACCGCGCGGGTGCCCGGGCCGACCGTGAGGGTCGAGTGGCCGAGTTGCTCCACATGGCGGTCCTTCACGGGCCGGTTGAGGGACATCTCGACCCGCCGCATCCCCGCCTGCTCGCGCGGGACGACGTCGAACCGGATCGCCGTGCCGCCGCCCTCCGCGACGACGCCACCGCCCGTCACGTTCCGTACGGTGAACCCGCCGGCCCGCAGCAGCGGCATGGTGTCGGCGAGGTCGCCCTCGGTGACGGCGATGCGCACCGCGGTCACGTCACGCATCAGGTGGTTGCGGTAGTCGTCGGAGAGATAGCGCTCCCTGCCGACGTCACCGGGATAGCTCTCCGGCTCGGTGTTGCTGCGGGGGTCCGCGAAGTACTCCGGCCGGTACTCCATCGCCCACGCCCCGAAGGCGTCGTACTCGGTGGCGGTGAGCAGCGCGTCGAACCACGGCACCGGCACCCCGTCACCGAAGTCCCGGGTCTGGAGGAACTCGATGGGGGTGACGCCCTCGCTCTTCATGCGCTCGGCGACCGTCGCCAGGTCTCCGTCCCGCTCGGTCGACAGCCCCAGTCCGGCGGCGCCGAGGGTGCCGTCCGGACCGGCGAGGTCACCGACTCCGAAGAGTTCCAGGTAGGTCTCGCGGCCCCTCAGATAACGGCCGGTCCAGGTCTGCCCGCCGGAACCGGTCGTGGTGCGGACCTCGAAACTGGCGAAGTCCCGCAGGTAGTCGGAGTGCTCGATGGCGTCCGCGGTCTCCCGGTCGAACACGCCGTAGGAGTGGTTGTAGAACAACAACTGCCGCTCGTACGAGGATCCGCCCCCCTCGGCCTGAGCCGTCCCCACCCCACCCGCGGCCGCTCCGGCCAGGGCGAGGACGAGCACGATGATCATCCGTAATGTCCGACGAATCAGCATGCGGGCGATCGTAGGACAGGGAGCGGGAGGCCGCGGATCTTTTCCAGCAGGGCCGAAATGATGGACATAGGCAGGGACACGGCCGGCGCGGCGGGTGAGGAATCGCCCGGAACCCTCGCGCGTTGAGCGGATGGGCACCGGATACCGGCTGGTGCCGACCGAGGGAAAGGGGTCGTGATGGCTGCGCAGACGCAGAGGGCCGTGCTGGCGGGGGGATGCTTCTGGGGGATGGAGGAGCTGATCCGGCGGCTTCCGGGGGTGACGGCGACGCGGGTCGGCTACACCGGGGGAGACGTCGAGAACGCGACGTACCGCAACCACGGCACGCACGCGGAGGCCATCGAGATCCTCTACGACCCCGCGCGGACCGACTACCGTGCGCTCCTGGAGTTCTTCTTCCAGATCCACGACCCGAGCACGAAGAACCGCCAGGGCAACGACATCGGCCTCAGCTACCGCTCGGCGATCTACTACGTCGACGACGAGCAGAAGCGCATCGCCGAGGACACGATCGCCGACGTCGACGCCTCCGGCCTGTGGCCCGGCAAGGTCGTCACCGAGGTGGAGCCCGTTGGCCCCTTCTGGGAGGCCGAGCCCGAACACCAGGACTACCTCCAACGCTACCCGGACGGCTACACCTGCCACTTCCCCCGCCCGGGCTGGCGCCTGCCGACCCGCGCGGAAGGCTGACCGGCCGAGCGGACGGACGCGCGCACAGCGGAAGCCGTCCGCTCGGAGTACGTGACCGCGTCACCGCTCAGCGTCGGACGAAGCGCGGGTCGGGCCAGGCGCTGATCGGTTCGCCGGACGCGGAGTAGACCTCCAGGAGCGACAGATAGCCGCGCTCCGCGAAGACCAGGGCTCCGGCATCCTCCGGGACGACGTACCAGCCGTCGGCGACCGGATTCCCGTGCTCCGGCGCGGCCGCCACCGCCGCCCGGTCCACCTCCAGGTCGACACTCGCGCATCCGCAGCCGCACCGGCCCACCACGCGCGCGTGCGCGATCTGAGCGCGCAGAGCGCTGCTGACCGGGTCGCCTCCCGTCAGGAGCGCACCGAGCGTTGCCGAGACGTCCGGTGGCAGCGTCTCAGTCATCCGTCTTCGCCATGCCCACCGGACACGCCACCCCCGTCCCCCCGATCCCGCAGTACCCCAACGGGTTCTTGTCGAGGTACTGCTGGTGGTAGGGCTCGGCCGGGTAGAAGGGGCGGTCGGTCGCCGGGAGGATTTCTGTGGTGATCGTGCCGTGGCCCCTGGCGGTGAGGGCGTGTTGGTAGGCCGTGCGGGACGCGGTTGCCGTGGCCGTCTGTTCCGGGGAGTGGGTGTGGATCGCGGAGCGGTACTGCGTGCCCACGTCGTTGCCCTGGCGGAAGCCCTGCGTCGGGTCGTGCGCCTCCCAGAAGGTCTTCAGGAGACGGTCGTAGGAGATCAGGGAAGGGTCGAAGACCACGCGGACCACCTCCGTGTGGCCGGTCAGGCCCGAGCAGACCTCCTCGTACATCGGGTTCTCGGTGTGGCCGCCCTGGTAGCCGACCAGCGTCGTCCACACGCCCGCCGGGAGCTGCCAGAACTTCCGCTCCGCACCCCAGAAGCAGCCCATCCCGAAGTCGGCGACCTCCAGGCCCTCGGGGTAGGGGCCGAGCAGCGGGTTGCCGAGGACGGTGTGGCGCTCGGGGACGCCGAACGCCGGCTCGGAGCGGCCCTTGAGCGCCTGCTCGGGCGTGGGCAGGACGGGCGTACGGCCGAACAGCATGACGGGGCTCCTTCGTACGGGCGGGGCGGTACGGGAACAACCGTCCCGTACCGCCCCGCATTCCGACAGAGATCTGGGTCAGCCTGAAACCGCCGCGTCCCGCTCCACGTTCGCCAACGACATGTCCCGCAGCCGGCAGAACTGCCCCGCCGGATCCCCCCGGTACCGCCACGGCAGCGCGTCCACGTACCCGTCCACCAGCCGGAACTGCTCCACCGCCGCCTCGTCCCGGTCCTGGAGGCAGAGGTAGAAGGCGAGAAGATGCCGTACTTCGGCGACCCTGGGGTGCGCGGGATCCGCCGCGGCCACGTCCGCGAGCGCCGCGTCCACCAGCGCCCGCATCTCCGGCGTACGGTCCGCGTCCGTGGTGTCCGACTCGTCGTGCTCGAAGTGCGCGATCAGCGGGAACACCGTCAGCAGACTGCCCAGCGGAGCCTTCGCCGCCGCCTCGGCCGCGAACTCCCGGGCCAGCTTCTCCGAACCGCGCCACTTCGCACACCAGTACTGCAGGGCCGCGTAGTGCGCCGAGTAGTGGTGCGGGTCCCGGTCGGTGATCTCCTTCCAGATCCGTTCCATCTCGACATGCGGGTCACCGAGCCCGAGCGCCGTCGAGATCCGCCCGATGTACGGCACCGGGTCGCCCTCGACGCCCAGTTCGGCTGCCCGCGCGTGGTGCTCGCGGGACTGCTCCAGGACCCGGTGGAAGCCCGCGAACTGCTCGCCGGTGGTGTGCTTCGCCCGCTTCGCCCCGCGGATGTTCCACGCCAGGTCCACCGTGGAGCGCGCCCGCACGAGCGCCGCCCCCGGGTCGTCG
Source organism: Streptomyces sp. NPDC047072 (assembly GCF_040643855.1). Lineage (NCBI taxonomy): Bacteria > Bacillati > Actinomycetota > Actinomycetes > Kitasatosporales > Streptomycetaceae > Streptomyces > Streptomyces sp. NPDC047072. The sequence goes on from NZ_JBEYVC010000179.1 coordinate 3,682, forward strand.
GGGCGCGCCGCCTCCCAGGCCAGCAGCCAGGTGTCGTCGTCGGCGGCGACGGAGGCGAGCGCGCCGCTGTGGAAGGAGCGGTACTCCCAGTCCCGCTCCGCGGCCGTCGCGTCCAGCAGGGCCGCGGCCGGCTCCCAGTCGCCCGCCTTCGCGGCGGCCACGGCGGCGGTGAGGACGGCGGGCTCGGGCGCCGCGTGGTCGCGGTTCTGCTGCTCGGGCGGCAGCAGACCGAGGGCTACGGCGGCCGCGGGCAGCTCGTACGGCTTGTCGCCGTCCTCCTCCTCGCCCTCGCCGCGCCAGCCCTCGATCGCGCCCTCGATGATGGCCTTGAGGAAGTACAGGCCCAGGGCGAGCAGGGGGAGTCCGATGAGGGCCAGAACGACCCAGAGGATGATCACAGCTGACCTTCGGGGGTAGTGGTGAGCAGGGCCCGCAGCGCCGCGGTGTCGGGGGTGTCGGCGACCGCCGGGGCAACCACCGCGTCGAGGTCGGTGTCGGTGCCGTCCGGCGCGGGCGGCAGCAGCGGGATCGCGGACCGCTCCCAGGAGAACTCCCAGCGCAGCAGCGAGCGCGCGTTCAGCTCGGCCAGCGCCATGGAGGCCAGCGACCTGCGCAGCGTCGGCCGTACGAACTCACGGAACACCCGGCCCTGCGCGGCGGCCGCCTCGTCCGACAGCGGAAGCCGCTTCGCCAGCTCCCACAGCCTGCCGTCCTCGATCAGGTCGAGCACCGCGGGCAGCGTCGGCTCCTCACCCGTGTAGGTGACGTACGCCCGGTGCAGCGGCGTCCGCCCGACCCCGAAGGACGTGGCCATCACCCTGTCGAGCAGCTCCTGCCAGTCGGCGGTACGGGCGTAGCCGCGCACCTCGTCCGAGAGCACCGCGTCCTCCAGCGCGTCGAGGGTGCGCACCGGGGCGGTGAGGATGTCGAGGGCGGCGCCCCGCGCCTCGTCGGCCCGCCCGTCGTCGGGCAGCTCCTCGATCCGGCGGACCCGCTCCCCGATCGGCGGATGACTGTCGTACGGCGATGTCGGGCCCGTCGGCAGGTCGCCCCGCTGCTCGACGAGTTCCAGGCTGCGGCCGCTCAGCATCCGGCCGAAACCGCCGAACATCTCACCGCGCGGCGGCAGCAGCCGCCGGCCGACACCGAGGGTGGCGTAGCAGTTCATGTAGAAGGCGAACGCCGAGTCCAGGACCGGGATCTCGCGCAGCGCCGACGCGGTGGCGTCCCGGCCCGCGATCCGGGCGGCAGCCGCGTCGGCGGCGTACTCCTGGCGGCGGGAGACGGATTGCGTGGCGCGGAAGTACAGCTTGGCGTAGCCGACGTAGATCTTCGCCATCGTGCGGTAGGTGACGCCCGCGTGGCCGGTGTCGACCTCCTGGGTCTCCTTGCCCTTCTCCTCGGCCTTGGCGTTCTTCTTCTCCTGCCGGGCCTGCTCGCGCGCGGCCGTCCGGTCGGCGCGCTGCTCGAAGTGCGTGATGGTGCGCAGCACTTGGGCGCGGCCGCGCACGGTGAGGGCGGCGAGGCGGGTGTCGGAGTTCGAGTAGTGGCCGAGCTCGTGGGCGAGGACCGACCGCAACTGCGCCTGCGACAGCCCCTGGAGCAGCGGCACGCCGAGGTAGAGGCGCCGCGGTCCGGAGCGCAGGCCGAGCAGGCGGGCGTCCTCGGCCACGGCGGCGTTGACGTCACCGGTCAGCAGGATCCGCGAGGGCGCGCGGGTGCCGACCTCGTCGGCCAACTCCCTCACCATGCGCCACAGTTCGGGTTCGTCGGCCTCCGTGACGGGCAGGCCGGGCTCCTCCTCGTCGCGCGGGGTGCGCAGCATGAACATGCCCCGGACCACGGGGACCGCCAGCAGCCCGGAGACGACGTACAGCTTCACCGCGATGCTGGTCGGCGCGTACACGGACAGCAGCCAGTCGATGCCGCCGAGTGCCGCCAGCAGGAGAACGCCGAGCAGATAGAAGCCGGCGAGCAGGACGAGAGCGCGCACAGCGCGCAGAGTCGCGCCCATTGGGCAGATTCCCCCCGAGGAAATGACAGGTACGAGAGAGCGCTCACACGGTCGGAGAAGCGCTCACACGGTCGGACGGTGGGGCCGTGACCGGTGGATGTGGGGGGATGCGGAGTATCGCCTACCGGCGGGCGGCCCGGCAAGTCATGTCCATGAGGAGCGCCGGGCCCGCACCACCGGGCTCAGTGCGGAAGCGTCGCCGGACTGCCCCCGTTCGCCTCGTACCCCGCCACCGCCAGCGCCCGGTACACCGCGAACTCCGCCGCAGGATCCGGCGACAGCGTCCACGGCAGCGCACCGACATGCCCGTCGATGTGTATGAGCTGGCCCATCGCCTCGGCCCAGCGCTCGCCGCGCACCAGGAAGAAGACCAGGAGATGGCGGACGTGGGCGAGCATCGGGTCGTCCGCGCGAGCGGAGTGCACCGCGTGCAGCGCGCCGTGGATCGCCTTGGTCACGACCTCGCTCTGGTAGAAGCCGCGCACCAGGTTCAGCTCCGGCAGGTGCTCGAAGACCGCGAAGAGCGGCATCGCGGCGAGCAGCGAGCCGTGGGGGGCCCGCGCGGCCGCCGCCTCCGCGAAGCCGTACGCCAGCTCCCGCGAGCCGTGCCACTTCTCGCACCAGTAGTGCAGCGCCGCCAGATGCGCCCCCATGTGGTGCGGGGAGCGGTCCAGGATCTTCAGCCAGAGCTGCTCGAACTCCTCGCGGGGATAGGCCAGTCCACGCGCCACCGACAGCTCGACGATGTACGGGATGGGATCGCCCGGCGCCAGCAGCGCGGCCTCCGCGCACGCCGACCGCGCCTCCTCCATGATGATCCGGAAGTCGTCGGTGCCGGCCGTCGAGGTGCGCCACGCCTGCTGCACCAGGAACTCCGCGTGCACCGCCGCGCCGCCCGCGTCCTTGGGGGCCTCGGCCCGCCACACCCGCAGCCACTGGCCGCCCGGCGACTCGCTGACCCCGCCCGGCCGCTGCTGCAGCTCCAGCGAGGCGGCCCCGGCGAAGGCCTGCACCCGCTGCCAGCGCCGCTCGCCCTCCTTCTCGGTGCCGGCCAGCAGCTGGGCGGCGGCCTTGTGGTCCTGCGTGCGCTGCACCAGGTCCAGGACGTCCAGCAGGTCCTGGTCGGGGCCGGGCATGCGGACGTCCAGCTCCTCCTGGCGCGCGAAGCCGTAGTCCGCCGGGTCCGCGGCGTCCGGGTGGCCCGCCGGGACCTGCTCGATCACGCCACGCCTGCGCCGCAGGAACGGGAGCAGCACGAAGCCCAGCATGACCATCGCCATCAGGACCCAGAGAATTTCCATGTCCCAAGGGTTCCAGACGCCACCGACAATTGGCGAACCAGCCCGCGGCCCTGTGGACAACTCCGCCGCGCCTTCCGGACCAGCCCGTTCCGCCTGGGGAAAACCCTGCGATACGACCGCCCCGACCTCGCCGGACAGCATCCGCCCCGCGAGCGGACTACCCTCGGGGCCCATGAGCGACAGGCACATCAGTCAGCACTTCGAGACCCTCGCCATCCACGCGGGCAACACCGCCGACCCCCTCACGGGCGCGGTCGTCCCGCCGATCTACCAGGTCTCCACGTACAAGCAGGACGGCGTCGGCGGACTGCGCGGCGGCTACGAGTACAGCCGCAGCGCCAACCCGACCCGCACCGCCCTGGAGGAGAACCTCGCCGCCCTCGAAGGCGGCCGCCGAGGGCTCGCGTTCGCTTCCGGACTGGCGGCCGAGGACTGCCTGTTGCGTACGCTGCTCAGCCCCGGCGACCACGTGGTCATCCCCAACGACGCGTACGGCGGCACCTTCCGCCTCTTCGCCAAGGTCGTCGCCCGCTGGGGCGTGGAGTGGTCGGTCGCCGACACCAGCGACCCCTCCGCCGTACGGGCCGCGATCACCCCGAAGACCAAGGTCGTGTGGGTGGAGACCCCCTCCAACCCGCTGCTCGGCATCACCGACATCGCAGCCGTCGCCCAGGTCGCCCGGGACGCGGGCGCGAAGCTCGTCGTCGACAACACCTTCGCCACGCCCTACCTCCAGCAGCCGCTGGCGCTCGGCGCGGACGTCGTCGTGCACTCCCTGACGAAGTACATGGGCGGCCACTCCGACGTCGTCGGCGGCGCGCTGGTCACCGCCGACGAGACGCTCGGCGAGGAGCTGGCGTACCACCAGAACGCGATGGGCGCGGTCGCCGGGCCCTTCGACTCCTGGCTGGTGCTGCGCGGCGCCAAGACGCTCTCCGTGCGCATGGACCGGCACAGCGAGAACGCCACGAAGGTCGCCGACATGCTCACCCGGCACGCGCGCGTGACCCACGTCCTCTACCCCGGCCTGGAGGACCACCCCGGGCACGAGGTCGCGGCGAAGCAGATGCGGGCCTTCGGCGGCATGGTCTCCTTCCGCGTGCAGGGCGGCGAGGAAGCGGCCGTCGAGGTCTGCAACCGCGCCAAGGTGTTCACGCTCGGCGAGTCCCTGGGCGGCGTCGAGTCCCTGATCGAGCACCCGGGCCGGATGACGCACGCCTCCGTGGCGGGCTCGGCCCTGGAGGTCCCCGCGGACCTCGTCCGTCTCTCCGTCGGCATCGAGAACGTCGACGACCTGCTCCAGGACCTCCAGCAGGCCCTCGGCTAGTCGCCCCAGCCGGTGAGCGGTGGAGTCGTCTTCGACGGCGGCTCCACCCACGGGTGGACCGTCAGCGCCCATACGACGAACGCCACGCTCGCGGCGAACAGCAGCAGCCACATCAGCCGCCGCGCGGCCGTCCGGCGCCGCAACACGCGCGTGCCGCGCCGTACGGCGTCCGCGTACAGGTCCACCGGCACCTGCGGCGCCCCCTGCTCCATGAGCTGCCGTACGGTGGCCTCCCGCTGTGTCCGGTTCATGTGCGCCTCCCTCGGTCGGGCCGTACGTCCGGCCGGCTCACGACGCCGCCACCTTCGCGCGGCCCACCGCCGGTGCCGGGCCGCGCGGGGGGTGCAGGAGATGGGCCGTCGCGCGGTCGCAGATCGTGTGGACGCGCTCCACGGGCAGCCCCAGCAGGGCCGCCGCCTGCTCCTCGGCGACACCCTCGTAGAGCCGTAGCACCAGGATCAGCCGCTCCTGGGGGCCGAGCCGGGCCAGCGGACTCGCGGGGTGCGGACGCCCGCGCACCAGGCCGCCGCGGCGCCAGCCGCCGTGGGCGAACCGCAGGGCCAGGTACTGCCGGGCCCGGTCGTAGGGATCCTCGCCGCGCAGCCGGTCCCAGCACGCGTACGTGTGCGCGAGCGACAGCGTCAGCAGCCGCCGCGCGCGCGGGTTGTCGTCCGGAGCCTCCGCCGTCAGCAGCGTCGCGGCCTGCAGCAGCCGGCCGCCCGCGCCCGCCACGAACGCCTCGAACTCCCGGGCCCGCCGGGCACCCTGAGTAGCCTGCCGTTGCCGCACCGCACCTCCCTCCGCCCGCGAACGGCCGCAGGACGGCTCGGTGCGGCCGTCGCGTACGACTGTCTCGTACGGCTGTCTCGTACGGTTCTCGGGTACGCCTACGAGGACCCGATCTCCGGTGGGCCCGAGCTCAGGGGAGCAAGCTCTGGGGACCTGATCTCATATGAGGCCCCCCGCGGCCCCGAGGTCAAGAGGCGGGCGGCACGCGCGTGTGCGTGCCGCGGCTACGAGGACTGCGCCTCCGGCCCGGGCACACCCTGGACGGCCATCCGCGCGGACAGCGCGACGTTGAAGCGCGTGAGGAGCGCACAGAACGACTCGCGCTCCTCCGGCGCCCAGTCGTGTGTCAGCTCGGCCATCAACTGACGCCGGGAGGAGCGCACTTCCTCCAGCCGGGACATCCCGCGCGGCGACAGCTGGAGCACCACCGCGCGCCCGTCCTCCGGATGCGAGGTGCGCTTGACCAGGCCGGTGTCGACGAGCGGAGCCACCTGCCGGGTGACCGTCGACGAGTCGATCCCCATGCTCGCCGCGAGCGCCTTGACGCCCATCGGACCTTCCTTGTCGAGCCGGTTGAGCAGCAGGTACGCGGCGCGGTCCATCGAGTTGCGCACCTGCCCCACCCCGCCGAGCCGGGTCTGTTCGGCACGACGGGCGAAGACCGCGACCTCGTGCTGGAGGGTGTCGAGAAGACCGGTGTCACCGACGGTCGTCATGTCCATCGACATTTCAGGTGTTGTGGGCATGGCCGGGGGCTCACTTCATGGAGGGGCTGCAAAGGTTGGGGGACAGGGTACGCGGCCCGGGGGCAGGCCGTACCGGCGCTGCGCAAACCCGTCTTGGTGCTTGGTCACAGCCGCGCACCGCACGTGTGAACTGCGAGACTTGAGTCATGAACTACCGCAAGGCCCATCCCGTGCCGCCGGTGACCCTCGACGACGTGCGCGGCGCGCAGAAGATGCTGACGGGCGTGGCGCGCATGACGGCGATGGAGGGCAGCCGGTTCCTGAGCCGCCAGGTGGGCGCGCCGGTCCACCTCAAGTGCGAGAACCTCCAGCGCACCGGGTCGTTCAAGCTGCGCGGCGCCTACGTCCGGATCGCCGGGCTGCTGCCGGAGGAGCGGGCCGCCGGTGTCGTGGCCGCGAGCGCCGGAAACCACGCGCAGGGCGTCGCCCTCGCCTCCTCGCTGCTCGGCGTGCGCTCCACGGTGTTCATGCCGAAGGGCGCCCCGCTGCCGAAGATCAGCGCCACCCGGGAGTACGGCGCCGAGGTGCGCCTGCACGGCCAGGTGGTCGACGAGACGCTCGCCGCCGCGCAGGAGTACGCGGCCGAGACCGGCGCGGTGTTCATCCACCCCTTCGACCACCCCGACGTCATCGCCGGCCAGGGCACGGTCGGCCTGGAGATCCTGGAGCAGTGCCCCGAGGTGCGCACCGTCGTGCTCGGGATCGGCGGCGGGGGTCTCGCGGCCGGGGTCGCGATCGCCGTGAAGGCGCTGCGGCCGGACGTGCGGATCGTGGGCGTCCAGGCGGCGGGCGCGGCCGCCTACCCGCCCTCGCTGGCGGCCGGCCGCCCGGTGACGATCGAGAACCCGGCGACGATGGCCGACGGCATGAAGGTCGGCCGGCCCGGCGACGTGCCGTTCGGGATCGTCGGCGAGCTGGTGGACGAGGTCCGCACGGTGACCGAGGACGAGCTGTCCGCCGCGCTGCTGCTGTGTCTGGAGCGGGCCAAGCTGGTCGTGGAGCCGGCCGGGGCGAGCCCGGTCGCCGCGCTGCTGAGCGACCCCGGCGCCTTCGAGGGACCCGTCGTCGCCGTGCTCTCCGGTGGCAATGTCGACCCGGTGCTGATGGAGCGCGTCCTGCGGCACGGCATGGCGGCGCAGGGCCGCTACCTGGCCGTACGCCTCAGGCTGACGGACCGCCCGGGCGCCCTCGCCTCGCTCCTCGGGGCGTTGTCAGTGGTCGACGCCAACGTCCTCGACGTGAGCCACGTCCGGACCGACCCTCGGCTCGGGCTCACGGAGGCGGAGGTCGAGCTGCACCTGGAGACGAAGGGTCCGGAGCACTGCGCCGAGGTCGGCCGAGCCCTGCGCGAGGCGGGTTACACGGTCATCGACTGAGGTCGGAGCCCTCTGGGTCACTCGTTCGGGTAACTCCATTGAGAGACGCGATACATCGCGTTATGGTGTGTGTGAAATGAGGAGGCGGAAGCACCCGCCCCTCCCTAGGCTTCTCGAAGAATCCCCGATGACGTGGAGACTCATATGCCAGGCGCCATCTATGCCGAAGGCCTGGTCAAGACCTTCGGTGACGTAAAGGCTCTGGACGGCGTCGACCTCGATGTCCCCGAGGGCACCGTCCTGGGCCTCCTCGGGCCGAACGGCGCGGGCAAGACGACCACCGTCCGCTGTCTGACGACCCTGCTCAAACCCGACAGCGGCCGCGCGGTCGTCGCGGGCATCGATGTGCAGCAGCAACCCGACGCCGTGCGCCGCTCCATCGGCCTGTCCGGCCAGTTCGCGGCGGTCGACGAATACCTCACCGGCCGCGAGAACCTCCAGATGGTCGGCGAGCTGTACCAGATGAAGGGGAAGGCCGCGAAGGCCCGCGCGGTGGAGCTGCTGGAGCAGTTCGACCTGGCCGACGCCGCCGACCGCCCCACCAAGACCTACTCCGGCGGTATGCGCCGTCGGCTCGACCTCGCCGCGGCCCTCGTGGTCTCCCCGCCCGTGATGTTCATGGACGAGCCGACGACCGGCCTGGACCCGCGCAACCGCCAGCTGCTGTGGGAGGTCATCAAGCAACTGGTCTCCGGCGGTACGACCCTGCTGCTGACCACCCAGTATCTGGAGGAGGCCGACCACCTCGCCCATGACATCGCCGTCGTCGACCACGGCCGTGTCATCGCGCAGGGCACCTCCGACCAGCTCAAGGCCCGCACCGGCGGCGAGCGCGTCGAGGTCGTCGTGCACGAGCGCGAGCGCATCGTGACCGCGGCGGAGATCCTGGCCGGCTTCGGCAAGGGGGAGACCACGGTCGAGGACCACATGCGCAAGCTCACCGTCCCCGTGACCGGCGGCGCCAAGCTCCTCGCCGAGGTCATCCGCGAACTCGACGCGCGGGGCATCGAGATCGACGACATCGGCCTGCGCCGCCCCACCCTCGACGACGTCTTCCTGTCCCTGACGGGACATGTGGCCGAGGCCAAGGACGACGAGACGGACAAGGAGGCCGCCAAGTGAGCGCGGTGAGCGATTCCCTGGTGATCACCCGCCGGAACCTGATCCGGATGAGCCGGATCCCGGAGATGGTCATCTTCGGCCTGATCCAGCCGATCATGTTCGTGGTGCTGTTCACCTACGTCTTCGGTGGCTCGATCCAGGTCGGCGACTCCACCTCGACCCAGGCCTACCGCGAGTTCCTGATGGCGGGCATCTTCGCGCAGACCGTCACCTTCGCCACCGCGGGCGCGGGCGCGGGGATCGCGGACGACATGCACAAGGGGCTCATCGACCGCTTCCGCTCGCTGCCCATGGCGCGCGGTGCGGTGCTGACGGGCCGCACCATCGCCGACTCGGTGCAGACGGCGCTGACTCTGGTCGTCCTGGCGGTCGTCGCCGTGATCGTCGGCTGGCGCACCCACGAGAACTTCGGCAAGGTGCTCGCCGGATTCGGCCTGCTCCTGCTGCTCGGGTACGCCTTCTCCTGGATCGGCGCCCTGATCGGCCTGTCCGTGCGCACCCCCGAGGCGGCGACCTCGGGCGGTCTGATCTGGCTGTTCCCGCTGACCTTCATCTCCAACGCGTTCGTGGACGCGAACATGATGCCGTCGTTCCTGAGACACATCGCGGAGTGGAACCCCTTCAGCGCGACGGTCCAGGCCTGCCGTGAGCTGTTCGGCAACCTCCCGCCGGGCTTCCAGACCTCCGACGCCTGGCCCATGCAGCACCCGGTGTGGGCCTCACTGATCTGGTCGGTCGTGATCATCGCGGTGTTCCGCACCCTCGCGGTCCGCAAGTACCGCTCGGCCACCGCATGAGAGAGCCCCCGGTGTCAGGGCGACGCCGGGGGCACTCAGGAACGACAGACGGGTGTCAGGCGCTGTAGGGCTCGGCCTTGAGGATGGTCACGGAGGCCTTCCTGCCGTTCGGCAGTTCGTACTGCGCCTCCTCGCCGACCTTGTGGCCGATCACGCCGGTGCCCAGCGGGGACTGCGGCGAGTAGGTCTCGATGTCGGCGCTGGCGTACTCGCGGGAGGCGAGCAGGAAGGTGAGCGTGTCGTCCTCGTCACCGTCGAAGGCGATCGTCACGACCATGCCGGGCGCCACGGCACCGTCCGTGGAGGTCGGCGTCTCACCGACCTTCGCCCGCTCCAGGAGCTGGGTCAGCTGGCGGATGCGGAGCTCCTGCTTGCCCTGCTCTTCCTTGGCCGCGTGGTACCCGCCGTTCTCGCGCAGGTCGCCCTCCTCGCGCGCGGCCGCGATCTTCGCGGTGACTTCCTCGCGCGCGGGACCAGACAGGTACGCCAGCTCTTCCTTGAGCTTGGTGTACGCCTCCTGCGTAAGCCAGGTGACGTCTTCGCTGGTCTGGGTCACAGGTGCTCCTCGTAGGTACTGGGAATACAAAGCATCGCCCTACCCAGAAGAATGTTCCTTCACGGATGGGCGAAACCACGAGCCTAACAATTCAGTGGCCGAAGGGGGAGGACATAACCGATCAGAATTACGTCCGCGCAGGTCAGCCCGGCTGTATCGAGGGTGACGTCAGTCGGCGTGACAGCCGAGGAGCTCGGCGGTGGTGCCGGGGGCCGTCGTGCGCAGGGTGACCGCCCGGTCGATCCGGGTGGCGTCGCCGTCGAAGCGGAAGTCGGCGCGGCCGACCTCGGCGCCGTTCTCCGCCTGGGAGCGGATCGTGCAGTAGCCGCTCACGCCGGCGTCCTTGCGGACCTCCAGGTGCACCCGCACCGAGTCCTTGCCGGGCTCGAAGGTGATGACCTCGCCGCTGATCTTGTTCTGGACGACGTAGTGGTAGGCGAAGTAGCCGACCAGGGCGAGCAGCAGGGCCCCGAGCACGGCACCGGCGATCTTGAGCTTGTGGTCGGCACGCTGGTCCGAGGAACGGCCGTAACGGCCCTCGGGCAGTCGCGTGCTCACCGTGCTCATGATCGTCCTCTCGGCGGGCCCCCGAAACCGGGGAAACCGGACCCTGGAATTAATCGCCCCCCGATTCGGTCACTATAGAAGCCGCCGTTCGCCCCCGATGACCCGGGGCGCCGAGTTACCGAGGATTGAGTCTTGACTGACCAGCTGCGACTGATGGCCGTGCACGCCCACCCCGACGACGAGTCGAGCAAGGGCGCGGCCACCATGGCGAAGTACGTGTCCGAGGGGGTGGACGTGCTGGTCGTGACCTGCACGGGCGGGGAGCGCGGCTCCATCCTCAACCCGAAGCTCCAGGGTGACAAATACATCGAGGAGCACATCCACGAGGTCAGAAAGAAGGAGATGGACGAGGCCCGGGAGATCCTCGGCGTCGGCCAGGAGTGGCTCGGCTTCGTCGACTCCGGCCTGCCCGAGGGCGACCCGCTGCCGCCGCTGCCCGAGGGCTGCTTCGCCCTGGAGGACGTCGACAAGGCGGCCGGTGAGCTGGTCCGCAAGATCCGCGGCTTCCGTCCCCAGGTGATCACCACCTACGACGAGAACGGCGGCTACCCGCACCCCGACCACATCATGACCCACAAGATCTCGATGGTGGCGTTCGAGGGCGCGGCGGACACCGAGAAGTACCCGGAGGCGGAGTACGGCCCGGCGTACCAGCCGCGGAAGCTGTACTACAACCAGGGCTTCAACCGCCCGCGCACCGAGGCGCTGCACAAGGCCCTGGTCGACCGCGGCCTGGAGTCGCCGTACGGGGACTGGCTCAAGCGCTGGGAGGAGTCCGGCCACAAGGAGCGCACGCTCACCACGCACATCCCGTGCGCCGACTTCTACGAGATCCGCGACAAGGCGCTGATCGCGCACGCCACGCAGATCGACCCCGACGGCGGCTGGTTCCGGGTCCCGCTGGAGCTCCAGAAGGAGGTCTGGCCGACCGAGGAGTACGAGCTCGCGAAGTCCCTCGTCGATACCTCCCTCCCCGAGGACGACCTCTTCGCGGGCATCCGGGACAATGCCTGACATGAGCGCAAGCGCAAGCCTGGCAATGACGCACCTCGTGACCTTCGCCAAGGAGGTCGACGAGGACAAGGTCACCCCCGGCGTCCTCGGCTTCATCGTCTTCGCGGCGATGGCCCTGGCGGTGTGGGCCCTGATGAAGTCCATGAGCAAGCACATGGGCAAGGTCGACTTCCAGGAGACGACCGACCCGAAGGCGGAGAGCGGCGACGACTCGTCGGCCGCTTCCGGCAAGGCATCTTCGGCCAAGGGCTGACCCACCGCGTCGCCCGGGGCCTTGTCACCGGGAATGGTCGGCGAGCGACAGCAGCAGGTGTGCCGACTCCGGCCGCAGATGGTCGGAGTGGGCGCCTGCCGGCCCGCGCCCGCGCACGAACACCTCGCTCGCGTCCACACTGACGAAACGGTGATCGAGCACGGCGAGCGGATACGGCTGGTCGGCGGGCAGCATCCGGATCGCCGACACCGGCGCGGGCGCCGTACCGATCCCCGCGTAACCGACCCCGGCCCGTTTCTCGGCCCGCAGATGCCAGAACCCGGTGGCCCGGTCGTGCCGCGAGTAGGTGGCGACGACCGGGCCCCGCAGGGGCGCGTCCGCCAGGGCGGTGAAGGTGTCCGCGAAGGCGTCACGGGGCGCGGCCATCTGCAACAGCAGCATGGAGTCGACCGTGAACGGTCTGCCGGGGGGTTCGGGTGTGCTCCACCCCAGAGTGTGTGAGTGGGCGGCCCACTGAACCGCCTCGCACAGGAACCGGCAGCCGAACGAGTGGCCGACGAGGTGAAGATACTGGCCGGTGCGGTTGGCCAGGACGGGAGCTTCCCGTGGATTGCCCCGCTCCGCGTCCAGATAGCCCAGCAACTGCCCGATGACCCGCGCCGCGAGCCCCTGCGTCCCCATCGTGTGGGCGCGGTCGCGGATCTGCTGGTAGGTGCCGAGCGACGGCCAGCGGACGAGCACCGGCCAGGGCACGAATTCTCGGGTGGAGCCATCGAGGCCCGGGTAGAGGGAGCTCCGTGCCGCGTACTGGTCGTGGGCGAGCGCCAGGAGCCGTGTCAGCGCCGTGTGCGCCGAGCGGAGCGAGGTGTTCCAGCCGTGGACGTAGACGATGACGTCGGTCGCCTCGGCGGGGATCGCGAGGTGCTCCGCGAAGTGGGCGAGCAGCAGATGTGCGGGGACCGGGCGCGCACCCGTGTCTGTGCGCCGGGTGAGCCATCCCCTGCTGTCCAACTCGACGACGCGGATCTCGAAGGGCAGGCGGGACATCAGGAGCGTCTCAATCTGTTGTCCATTCCGTAGTGCAGGGCGTAGGCGAGGCCCAGCGGATTGCGGTGGTGGTCCGCGAATTCCCGGGCCAGCGTGTGGGTGATCTCGCCCGCGGTCCGCCGACCGTCCAGGTAGCGGGTGACGAAGGCGTGCGCGTACTCCGCCGCGAAGATCTGCGGTATCCGGATCTGCGGCCCCAGTACTCCGGCCGCCCCGGTACGCAGCAGGGCACCGCCGAGCTGGGCGATGTCGCCGGAGTCGGCGAGTCCCGCGTAGCAGGCGTTGAGCAGGACGAGGGGGCGGCGCTGGAGCAAGGGGGTGGTCTGCGACGGGTCGTGGCGGGCGAGGATGGTCCGGGCGTCGATGTCCTTGCCGTCGCCCAACCGCACCACCAGGTGGCGGGAGTTGTCCGGTCCGGTGGCGAAGGCACCGTGGCACCAGAAGTACATCAGCTGCTCATCGAGGGACCCGGCGCGCAGGGCGTCGAGGAACTCGCGCCGGCTGACCCGTTCCACGAAGGCGGTCCCGTCGGCGAGCAGTGCCGCCACCTCGGCTGCCCGGGTACGGCCGTCGGGGTCGATGCCGGGATCGTGGTTCAGACTCACGCAGGGCACCTCGGGTGTTGGCCTCGGCTTCTCGTCCGCCTCGTCGAAGATCCAGGTGTACGGGCCGGTCTGTTCGGTCTGGTGCCGGTAGCCGACGAACCGGCCGAACAGTCCGGCCACCGCCTCACGAGCCGCCGTGGGCAGCGTGCGACCCCGGTCCTCCGGCAGGCACAGCATGGGCCAGGGCAGGGGGATGTCCGAGTTGAAGCGCACCCGCAGCGGGCCGTCCTGGCGCAGCGCGTCGAGCAGCACTCGGCGCAGCCTGCGCGTCCTTTTCGCCTCGCCGCCGAGCAGCACGTCGAACAGCAGATGGCTGCCCTGCGCCACGAGCTCTTCGAGGATCTCGTAAAGCTCTTCCTCCGGCTCCGCGCTCAGGTCCAGCCTGGTCGCGTAGGGGAGTTCCGCCCGGCCGGGGGCGGGGACTCCGTCGGGGTCGACCGGCTCGAACTCCACCAGCTCCTTGATCCAGCGTTCTCGCAGGGAGGCCGCGACGGCGGCCACGGTGGCGGGGCGGGCCTCCAGTGTCGTCACGTATTCGTCCATCGACGCGGGCACAGCACCACCGTAGACACGCGCCTTGATCAGGTTGTTCTCCGGTTCGTGGCTGAGGGCGACGACGAGATCGGGGTGGGTGAGGGCCGGATCGGGTTCGCGGGTGAAGCCGTCACTGGGGTCGTCGGTGATCCAGGTGGGCAGCTCGTGGGCCATGCCTCAGTTCCCTCTCCTCGGCAGGGAGAGCGCGGGCGCGCCCGGTGCCACCGGCCGCAGTCGGCCCGGTTCCGGGGACGCCCGGTGCCGACCGGGGTCCGCGTCGCTGACGTCGATGGCGGTCTCGACCTGCTGGAGGACCACCCCGGTGCTGTGGTGCTCGATGGTGAACCGCAGCCGGTGGCGGCCCGGACGTCTGGGGGTGAAGCGGAACTCGGTGCCGTCCTCGGGCCGGAGCGAAGGCTTGATCATCACGGTGTGCTCGGGACGCAGATCGGCCCGGGTGAGGGCCAGCGCCCGCACTGTCAGCCATGGAGGCACGGCCTCCGGGTCGGCCCACGGATGTTCTGGGCCCGGTTCCACCCGCAGTCCGATCCGGGCGGTGCCGTCGGTGGCCGGTGCCTCGTCGAGCAGAACCAGGCGGACGTGCGAGGCGGCGGCCCGCGATGCGCCGACGGGACCGGCGGGCAGCGCCGACGAGGAGCCCGGCGCGGTGTACCGGGCGGCTCGGGGCAGGGGCGGGGTGCGGGAGTCGAGGTCGCCGTGGACCTGGTCCAGCAAGGATGACGGGTAGACGCCGGCGAGTTGCCGCACCAGGGCTTGGCGAAGTTCCTCGTTCCGGGCGAGCACCGCCCGCGCGATGCCGACCCACGTCGATCCGGCCGGGAAGGTGAACCGGGCCTGTGCGCGGTCCAGATACTTGGACGGTGCGGTGGTACCCACGAAGTGCGCGTCCAGCAGGGATTGTTCGAGGCCTGTCCAGGCCGCTCCGAGCAGGTTGCCCGCCTTGGTGAAGCAGCCGCTCGCCTCCGCGAGCAGCGTGACGGCTCTGTCGGTGTCGCGTCGGGTGTACCCGGCGGTCAGGGCCAGGTGGTGCAGGGACCAGCCGAGGCCCACGAGGTCGGGCAGCGCGCGGAACATCTCCACCGAGTCGTTGAGATGCTTCGTCGCCTCGGTGTGCCGCCCACTCTCCGCCTCGACGAGTCCCAGGGTCAGCGAAGCCCAGGCCCGGCCCCGGGGATCGCCGTTGCGGACATGCCGGTCGAGGGCTTCCGTGGCGAACACCCTGCCGCCGGCGAGTGCGCCCTCCGGAGTCTGCATGGGACGGCTGTGCGCGGTCAGCAGCCAGTACCGCGCCATCTCCGTGGTCGTCCACGCCACACCCCGCACATCGCCCAACGCGTCGAAGCGCTCACGCAACTGGTCCAACTCGCTCTGGGTGTACGCCGTTCCGCGCGACGTGACCATGGCGAGACGGAGCTGGTGGAGCCGGTGCCAGCACAACCGAGGCGAGTCGCGGACCTGGCGTTTCGAACCTTCGGCGGCCAGCTGGAAGGCGTCCTTGGCCGCCTCGGTCCGGCCGGTGTCGGCGAGCACCGCGGCACGGGTGCGCCGTGTCCAGGTGGCCAGCGCCCCCGTCCCCTCGTCGGAGAGCCCGCCGAGGGTGGACAGCGCGTCGTCCAGGCGGCCCATGTCGTGCTCGGTACGGGCGACTTCGACGAGGGCGGCGGGCGTGCCCAGGCGGCTCAGGGCCAGGTGAGCCTCTTGGAGGTGTCCGGCGTTCCGTGCGGCTACGGCCAGATGCAGGGAGACCGCGGGCTCGGCACCTGCCTGCTTCAGCGTCAGCAGTGCGGCCGGCCGGACGCTCAGGCTGAGGTAGTGGGCCAGTCGGGGGACGAAGATCGCCCACTCGGCGTGGATGGCGGGCGCCCCGAGGGCCGGCCCGCCTGCGTCGGCGGGCCCCCCGCGGGCCAGTCCGCGTGCGGCCAGGGCGACGTACTCCTCCAGGCCCTGCTCGACCGGCAAGGTGCCGCGAGCCGCCGCGGAGACGATCCGCTGCTCCAGCACGTGGACGGACGGAGCACCCAGTGACGAGGGGAGGAGCTGCGAGCGACCGAGCACGGGAGACAGGCACAGCAGGCCGGGGCCGGCGCCGTGCACGAGACCTGAGCGCCGCAGTTCCTGGACGGCGGTCGCGCCCTGCCCGGCGGGGGCGGCGACAGCGACGGGCAGCGCGGTCTCCGGCATGCGACCGGTCGGCCACGCGGCCAGGGCGGCGAGCAGTTCGGCGGCGAGCGGTGACAGCCGCTCCACCGCTGAGCCCACCAGTCCGGCGGGGTCGAGGGAGCCGGTCAGGTCCGGCCGGTCGGAGTCCCGGGCCAGTCCCGCCGCGATGCCGAGCAGCAGCGGCAGCCCGTCCGCCGCCTCCACCAGGGCCTCGCGCGCCCGCGCTTCGGTTCTCGGGCCCAGGAAGTCCTGGGCCTCGGCGTCGGTCAGGTGCGGGACCGGCACGGCCGCGCCGGTGCGGCGCGACCCGGACGTCACCACGACCACCGTGTCCGTGCCCCGGCACAGGGCGCCGACCGCGGCGAGGGCGGCGGATCCGCGGTCTCCCTCGGGCAGGTCGTCGAGAACCAGCAGAGCGGGTGCGGTGTGCAGCAGCTGGACCTGGCAGGCCGCCCTCAGTAACTGCCGGCTCGGCTCCTCCCGCGTCAACAGAGCTTCCCCCAACTGCGCGGAGGGAGGCCCGAGCCGGTCGGCCAGACGCAGCAGTACGGTGTCGGCGTCCGCGCCGGGAGGCAGGTGCGCCGGCACCCACACCGCCGGCTGGTCCCGGGTCGCCTGCCATTCCCTGGCGAACCGGGCGGCGAGCGCGCTCTTTCCGCAGCCGGGGAGCCCGTGCACCACGACGGGACGGCGTGGGCCGCCCGCGTGCGCACGGGCCACGGCCTCCGACAGCCGCTCCAGGGGCTCCGCACGGTTGACGAACCTCCCGGGCGGATCCGGAATGCCCTGGAGAAGACGTGCGGAGTCCTCGGCGCTCACAGCCATGTGCGTACCTCCCCCTGACAGGCCGTGTGCCCGGCGCTGCCCCTCGTGCCGCCCCATCAGCCCTCGGTGGCCACCCCCATGACCTCCCGCGCGTGCCGATTCGGCACCATCCCCAACCGCCAAGCCTGCCAGCCTGCTTCGAGGCTCACTCCCCGTTCCAGCAACAGCGCGTACGCGTCGATGTAGTCGTCGAGTTTCTCGTCGCGCAGGTCGTGTTTGCGGTGGGTGAGTTCGGTGAGTTCCTCCTGGGCGACCGCCGCGCCGATCTCCATGCCGCCGGGGGCCGCGTAGGGGAGCAGGGTGCAGCGCAGGAAGCGGGCCCAGTCCTCGCCGCGGCGGTCGCCGTAGGACGTGAACAGGCCGATCGCCTCGTCGCACAGGGCCAGGGCCTGCGGTGTGCGGGCGTTGCCCGCGTCGACCACCGCCAGTTCCAGGCAGGTCCAGGCCTCGCCGTGGCGTACGCCTATGCGCTGGAAGTCGGCGCGGGCGTCGACCAGGAGCTGGCGGGCGAAGCCGGAGTTGCGCAGGGAGCCGGTCTGGGCCGCGCGCTGGTCGCGGGTGACGCGCGCCGAGTGGTGCCGGGCGCAGGCCAGGCCGTAGACGTCGCGCATCCGGGAGAACATCGTGCGCGAGCGCTCCAGTTCACGGACCGCGAGGTCGAGGTTTCCGGTCTCCTCCAGCGCCTGGCCCAGGTAGTAGACCGTCCACGCCTGACCGCGCGCGTCCTCGTTGTCGCGGTGGCGGGAGGCCGCCTGGCGCAGGCCGTCGACCGCGGCGGACGGGTCTGAGCCGGTCACTATCCGTGCGGGGCAATCCGGCTCGTCGCTCCAGAGCGGCTCACGGTTGCGGGTCAGCGCCGGATTTGCACCGGCTTT
>NZ_JBEYVC010000180.1:0-21399 GCF_040643855.1 Streptomyces sp. NPDC047072
ACTGCCCGCAACCGTGGGTGAGCCCCGGCGGACGACGCACCCGCCTCGACGAAGCGCTCGGCGACTCCTTCGCCGTACTCACCGCCACCGCACCCGGTCCCTCGCTGACCGCGCTCGCCCACGGTCTCGGTGTCCGTGTGGTCCCGGTGACGGAGCTCGGTGACGATGGCACGCTCGCCGCCTGGTTGCGGGCCGGGCGCGCGGACGCGGTCCTGTTGCGGCCCGACCGGGTCGTCATGGACGTGGTTCCGGCGGGCGGCCGTGACTTCACCTCGACCGCCGCCTGGGCGTCCCTGCTGCACACCACCCGAAGCCCTGTTCCCTGCGAACAGGCCCCCTCGAAAAGCCTGTTGAGGAGTACGACGCGATGACCACGCCCTTCTACACCCCCGACCCGCAGACGGCGGCCGCCAGCCGTATCGCGGAGTTCGCCCGGCGCCAGGGCATCGCCCCCGACGACTACGCGGCCCTGCACCGCTGGTCGGTCACCGACCTGGAGGGCTTCTGGAGCGCGGTGTGGGAGTACTTCGACGTCGACGCGGACACACCGTACGAGCGGGTGCTGGAGGAGGAGCGGATGCCCGGCGCCCGCTGGTTCCCCGGCGCCACCCTCAACTACGCCCACCACGCCCTGCGCAAGGTCGGCGACGACGACGTGGCGATCCTCGCCCTCGACGAGACCGGATCCGCGTACGGCGTGACCGGCGGTCGGCTGCGCTCCCAGGTCGCCTCGGTCGCCGCGACCCTGCGCGAACTGGGCGTCGGCCAGGGCGACCGGGTCGTCGGCTATCTGCCCAACACCCCGCACGCGATCGTCGCGTTCCTCGCCGCCGCGAGCCTGGGCGCCGTCTGGTCGGTCTGCGGACAGGACTACGCGCCGCGGGCCGCCGCCGACCGCTTCGCCCAGCTCGAACCCACCGTCCTGATCGCCGCCGACGGCTACCTCTTCAACGGCACCACCCACGACCGCCGCGAAGCGACCCTCGAACTCGCCCGCACACTCCCGACGTTGAAAGCGACCGTGCTGGTCGACCACGTCGGACTGCCCGGCCTTACGGCCAACTACCCCTCACTGGTGCTCCCCTGGGAGGACGCGGCCGGCCGAACCGAGGAACTCGCCTGTGTGCCGGTGCCGTTCGACCACCCGCTGTGGGTCGTCTTCTCCTCCGGCACCACCGGGCTGCCCAAAGGCATCGTCCACGGCCACGGCGGAGTCCTCCTGGAGCACCTCAAGACCCTCGGCCTCCATTCGGACCTGGGCCCCGGCGACCGCCTCCTCTGGTACACCACCACGCACTGGATGATGTGGAACCTGGTCGCCTCCACGCTCCTGACGGGCGCCACGACCTGCACGTACGACGGCAGCCCGGCCCCCTTCGCCCAGCTCGACATGCTGTGGGAACTGGCCGCCCGCCACCGGGTCACCGTCTTCGGCACCAGCCCCCAATACCTGCTGGGCATGGCCAAGTTCGGCATCGACCCGTCCGCACACGACCTCTCGTCCATCCGCGTCGTCGGCTGCACCGGCTCCGCCCTGCCCGCCTCCGCGTATCCCTGGGTTCGCCAGCACGTGGGGGAGCGGGCGCTGCTCGCCTCCATCAGCGGCGGCACGGACGTGGTCTCCGGGTTCGCGGGCAGCGCGCCCAACACCCCTGTCTGGGCGGGGGAGTTGTCCGCACCCCACCTCGGCGTGGCGCTGGCCGCGTACGACGCCGAGGGCATGCCGGTCGTCGGGCAGGTCGGCGAGCTGGTCGTCACCCGGCCCATGCCGTCCATGCCGCTGTACTTCTGGAACGACCCCGACGGCACCCGCTACCGCGACGCCTACTTCGCCTCCTACCCGGGCGTGTGGCGGCACGGCGACTGGATCACGGTCACCGAACACGGCTCGGTGATCATCCACGGCCGCTCCGACTCCACCCTCAACCGCAACGGGGTCCGCCTCGGCAGCGCCGACATCCACGACGTCGTCGAACGCCTCCCGGAGATCGCCGAGGCGCTGGTCATCGGCGCGGAGGAACCCGACGGCGGCTACTGGATGCCGCTGTTCGTGGTCCCGGCGGCCGGTGTGGAACTGGACGACGCCCTGCGCGACCGCATCCGCGACGCCATCCGCACCAACGCCTCACCGCGGCACGTACCCGACGAGATCCTCGAAGTACCGGGCATCCCGCACACCCGCACCGGCAAGAAGCTGGAGGTCCCGGTCAAACGGCTGCTCCAGGGCGCCCCGGTCGAGCAGGTGGTGAACCCGGCCACGGTGGACTCTCCCGAGCTCATCGACTACTTCGCCGGGCTCGGCGCGGAGCGACGCAAGGGCAGGGGCGGGGCGTGAGGACCGTACTCGTCGTCGTACTGGCCCTGGTTTTCCTGCCGTTGGGACTGGCGAAGCTGCTGGCGCTGCCGTTCATGCGGGAGGCGGCAGCCCATCTGGGCATGTCGGTCGGGCTCTACCGCGTGGTCGGCGCCCTGGAGGTCGCCGGGGTCATCGGGCTGTTCATCGGACTGGTCGCGGGTCCGCTCGGGGCGGCGGCCGCGATCGGGCTGGCGCTGCTGATGGCCGCGGCCGCGGGGGCCCACCTGCGGCACGGCGACCCGCCGGTGCGCGCGCTGCCCGCCGTCGTACTCGCCGTCGCGGCGCTGGCATACGCCGGGGCGACGATCTCCGTGGGCTGACGTCCGCCGAAGGGCCGCCGATGACTCGGGCCTGCCGCGCGGCGTACCGTCGACAGTGTGGACGCCACGGCCGATGGCCTCATGGCCCGTGTTGCGCGTGAGCTCGCACCGAGAGCGGGCGAGCTGATCGCGGAGGTGGCGCTGTGTCTGCGGCGTGAGGTTCCAGAACTCTGGGCCGCTCCGGACCTCGCCCGGATGACCTCCGAGAACATCGCGGAGCACGTTGTCGGCGTGCTGACGGGACTGGAACTCGGCATCGAGCCGGGCGACATCGAACCACCGCCGGCCGAGGTGGAACGCGCACGTCAACTGGCACAGCACGGCGTGCCCGTCACCGCGCTGCTGCGGGCGCACCGGCTGGGTCAGGGCGTGGTCCTCGACAGACTCCTCGCGGAAATACCGCGACTGACCGACGACGTCGAACTGATCGGCGCGACGTCGCGCCGAATGATCGAGATGGCCACCGGGTATGTCGACCGCGCCTCCGAGCAGGGCGTCCTGGCCTTTCAGGAGGAACGTGAGCGTCGACTGCAGTGGCGACTGTCCGTGGTCAACCAGGCCGGTCTGCGCATCGGAACCACGCTGGACATCGCTCGCACCACTCAGGAGCTGGCCGACCTCGCCCTCGGCCGCATCGCCGACTCCGTGACCGTCGACCTGCTGGACTCCGTGGTCCACGAGCACGACACGGTCGCAGCGGGCCCGCCCGTACTGCGCAGGATGGCCCAGGGGACGGTGGCGGAAGGTGCCTCTGACCCCGTGATCGAGATGCAGGAACTCCATACCTGCCCCGTGGGATCCCCCTCGGAGCGTGCCCTGGCCACCGGCCTGCCCTCCCGGTACGCGGACGCAGACCGGGCGCTGCTGGTGGTGCCGCTGAGCGCGCGAGGCACGACCCTCGGCGTCGCCCGGTTCTCCCGTCACCGGACTCCCGGCCGCCATGAACTCTTCGACGACGAGGATCTCCTCCTCGCCCAGGAAATCTCGGCCCGGGCTGCGATGGCCGTAGACAACGCCCGTCGCTACACACACGCCCGCGCCACCGCGCTCACCTTGCAGCGCAGCCTGCTCCCTCGGCGTACGGCGGAGCAGTCGGCCGTCGAGGTCGCCTGCCGCTACCTGCCCGCCGGCACCCGGGTCGGTGTCGGCGGCGACTGGTACGACGTGATCCCACTGTCAGGGGCGCGGGTCGCCCTGGTGGTCGGCGACGTGGTCGGCCACGGCATCCACGCCGCCGCCACCATGGGACGTCTGCGGACCGCGGTCCGCACTCTCGCGGACATCGACCTGCCGCCCGACGAGCTGCTGACGCACCTGGACGACGTCGTCATCCGCCTGTCCGCCGAAGCTTCGGCGGACCCGGACACGCAGGAGACGGCCGGGGACATCGGTGCCACCTGCCTGTACGCCGTGTACGACCCCGTGGGCGGCCGATGCTCCCTGGCACGGGCGGGCCACGTGCTCCCCGTCGTGGTGAGCCGCGACGGCGCCGTCGACCTCCTCGAACTGCCGCCCGGGCCACCACTGGGTCTGGGCGGCCTGCCCTTCGAGGCGGCCGAGGTCGACCTGCCCGAAGGCAGCCTGCTCGCCCTGTACACCGACGGCCTGATCGAGGCGCGCGATCAGGACGTAGAGGCAGGCCTCACCCTCCTGCGTCACGCTCTCGCGCAACCCGCCGCCTCGCTGGAGGCAGCCTGCGACACCGTGCTCCACACCCTGCTGCCCGCCGGCCGGCCCCATGACGACGTGGCCCTGCTGCTCGCCCGCACCCGCACCCTCGGGGACAGCCAGGTCGCCGCGTGGGACGTGGACGCCGACCCGGCAGCCGTTTCTGGAGCGCGTTCGAGCGCCGTGCGCCAGCTGACCGAGTGGGGACTGGAGGAACTCGACTTCACCGCTGAGCTCGTGATCAGCGAACTCGTCACCAACGCCGTCCGTTACGGTCGGCCCCCCATCCGGTTGCGGCTCATCCATGACCGGGGGCTCCTGTGCGAGGTGTCCGACGCCGGCAGCACCACTCCCCATCTGCGCCGGGCCCGCACCTTCGACGAGGGCGGGCGCGGTCTCCTCCTCGTCGCCCAGCTCGCCGAACACTGGGGGACCCGCCACGCCAGGCAGGGCAAGACGGTCTGGGCCGAGTTGAGCGGGAGCGGTCATGCCGGATTTCCATACCTACCCGATAACGTGCAATTATTGGAGGGCTTCGGCGCGCCGTCCCATCTCTGACGGCGAGCCGAGCCAGCCGGGCGTGGGCATCCCCTGTGAGGGTGGTGGGTGCCTTCCCCTGGCTCCCCGCGGGTCGCCGTAGCACACGGCCTCTTCCCCCCCTCCGAGGTCAGGGTGGCCCGCACGGACGTCCGGGGCCTGCGTGACGGCTGGGCTCGACAGGCCCCGGACGCGTTCCCCTGCTCCCGGTGGTGTCAGTCGCGTTGGTGGGCAGTGGCATACGTCTCGCTCGCTTGTGCCGCCGGCTTGGGCAGATCGCGTCCTTCGATGTCCACGTTCGGCAGGATTTTCCGCAGTCGGCTCGGCAGCCACCAACCGCCACGACCGACCCACATGAGCACTGCGGGCACGAACGTCATCCGGATGAGGAAGGCGTCGACCAGAACCCCGAAGGCCAGGGCGAAGGCGATTGGTTTCACGATGGCGTCCTGCATCGTGACGAAGCCCGCGAAGACCGCCACCATGATGAGCGCGGCGGCGGTGACCACCCGGAACGCCAGGGGCGATCCCCGCAGGACGGCCCGGCGGGCGTCGCCGCCATGGGCGTACTCCTCGTGGATGCTGGAGACGACGAACACCTCGTAGTCCATGGCGAGTCCGAAGAGGACGGCCATGAGGATGATCGGCAGGAAGGACACGACCGGCCCGGTCCTCGCGACGTCGATGAGGTCCGAGGCCCAGCCCCACTGGAAGACCGCGACCACGGCGCCGAAGGAAGCGGCGACCGAGAGCAGGAACCCGACCGTCGCCTTGACCGGGACCACGAGGGAACGGAAGACGATCAGCAGGATCAGCAGGCACAGGCCCACGACCACGACGGCGAAGGTCAGCAGAGAGTCGCTGAGCTTCTGCGACACGTCGACGTTGACCGCGGTCTGGCCGGTGACCTGGAGCGAGATCCCGGTCTGGGACCGGATCGAGGACTCCTTGTCCCGCAGTGCCTTGACCAGGTGGCTGGTGGCCTCGTCCCCGGAGCCGGTGGTCGGCACCACGGTCAGCAGCGCGTACTCGGAGTCGAGTTGCTGGGCCGCCGAGGCGAGGGAGACGCCCTTGGTGGCGGCCAGCTCTTTGCGCACTGTATTTAGTTTGGCGGTCAGCTGCGTGGCGGAGGACGCCTTGGCGTCGCCGGTCTTCATGAGGATGAGCAGCGGGCCGTTGAGGCCGGGACCGAACTCCTCAGTGATGGTGTCGTAGGTCTCGCGCTGGGTGGTGCCTTTCGCGGCGCTGCCGTTGTCGGGCAGGGCGAGTTGCAGGTCGCGGGCGGGCCAGGCGACGACCAGGAGCCCGGCGGTGACGAGGGCGACGGTGAGGGCGGGGACGCGGGTCACCGTACGCACCCACTGGGCGCCGAGCGTCTGCTTCGGTGCGGTTCGGTCGCCGGGCGTGGGCGTCTTCTTCGCCCTGGGCCTGAGCCGGTCGCCCGCGAATCCGAGCAGCGCGGGGAGCAGGGTGAGGGCGACGAGCGCGGCGATCGCCACGCCCCCCGCGCCGGCGAGCCCCATCGCGGTCAGGAAGGGGATACCGACGACGGAGAGTCCGACCATGGCGATGATCACGGTGAGCGCGGCGAAGGCGACCGCGCTGCCGGAGGTGCCGATCGCGCGGGCCGCCGACTCGTCGGTGGCCATACCGGCCTTCAGTTGGTCCCGATGGCGCGACAGGATGAACAGCGTGTAGTCGATGCCGACTGCGAGGCCCAGCATGACGGTGAGGGTCAGCGCCGTGGAGGAGATCGCGGTCAGGTGGCTCACGAGGAGCAGTCCACCGGCGCCGATGACGACGCCGATGACGGCGGTGAGCACCGGCATCCCGGCCGCGAGCAGCGAGCCGAACGTGATCACCAGGATGATCAGGGCGATGACGACACCGACGACCTCCTTGGCGCTGATGTCGACACCGGTGCTGTTGTAGGCCTGACCGCCCACCTGCACGGTGAGCCCGGCCTTCTCGGCGGGGGAGACCGTGTCCTCAAGGGCGTCCAGGGAGCCGTCCTTGATGTCGGCGTTCGAGACGGTGTACTGGATCTGGGCGAGGGCGGAGCGGCCGTCCTTGGACACGGCCCGAGTCTGCTCGGGCGAGAGGACCGCGGTCACCTGCGGGGCGCCGGCGGCCTCCTTGAGGGTCGCGGCGATGCCCGCCTGGTACTTCTGCGCGGTGACCTTTTCCCCCTCAGGAGCGGTGAAGACGATCTGCGCGCTGGTTCCACCGGCCGCCGGATACACCCGCCCCAAGGTGTCGAGGGCCTGCTGGGACTCCGAGCCGGGGATCGTGAACGTGTCGTCGGTGTCCTCACCGGCGACGCCGAGACCTGCCACGACTGCGGCGATCACCACGGCCCAGAGGGCGAGGACGACTCTGCGGCGGCGGAAGGCGAGTTTCCCCAGGCGGTAGAGAAGGGTGGCCATGGCTCACTCCGGATCATTGCGTCATGGATACTCTGATGAATCCCTCAAAGTAGATGAAAGCAGCATCGTTACATGCATTTGGAGTGGGCGCGCGCCATGGGGCGATCAGTGCTGCTGTTCGACTCGAAACCGATGGGGCCCGCGGATTTTGACCCTGCGGCGGAAGAGCTGTAAGCGTCATGCCGGCATTGCGTGGGCGGTACGGGCGATGAACGTGTGTGTCACGAGACGGAGAAGGCGAGGTAGGTACCGACCGTAAAGCCCGAGAAGGTGATCAGTTGGCGTGATGGGAATGAGGAGCGCCGGCGGCAAGGCGATCTCCGCCGCGATGACGGCGGTTGAGACCGCCCGCCACATTCGTACGTTGTGGTCGGTGAGACCTCCCATGCGACGGCGGACGAAACCAGGAACGGTGAACTGACGGCGATACGGAAGTTGATCTCTGACCTGGGTGAGGACGTGGACCCATTGGGCGAGGTGGACTGGGAGAACGAGCCGGCCTCCTTCGAGGAGCTGTTCGGCATCCCGGCTCCACCTGGGCTGCCGCCAGAGGCCCTGCTGACCCGCGCCGAGCGAATACGTCTGTCTGAGACGACATCAGCAAAGAATTGAGGAAGGAGCGGGCCATGATCAGGCAGCGGGAACGGCACAGTCGGTTGGAGCTATGGCCCGTCAGTGTGCACTCGATGTGCACTGCCCAGCGGCCGCACCGCGCCCACCTGCGGCTTCCCGGAAGTCCCCACGAAAACGTGCACGGGATGTGCACTGACGCAGGGTGGTTCCGTCCGGCCCGAGGGGTCTCTCAGGCCGCCATCAGCGCTGCCAGAGCGCGGTCCATCGCGGCGTTGAACTCTTCCGGTGTCAGCGGTAGACGTGACTTGACGTCCCGGCTCCACTGGTCGGCGAGGACCTCGGCCGAGCCCGCCTCGACACCGTCGAGCGCGGCGTCGGCCAGGTCCGACGGGGCGATCTTGTCCACGGGCCAGCCCGCCGCCATGTCCGTGTCGGCCAGGCCGAGGTGTACCGCTGTGACGAGCGTGCCCTGGTCCGCGAGCTCCAGGCGGACGCCGTTGGTCATGGCCCAGGCGGCGGCCTTGGTGAGGTGGTAGGCACCCGCGCCCTGGCCCCCGAACCACGACATGGCGGAGAGGACGTTGACGATCGCGCCCCCGCCGTTCCGGGCGAGCACCGGCGCGAACTCCCGGATCATTCCCAGGTGGCCGAACATGTTGGTCTCCAGCTCGTGCCGCACCGCGTCCAGCGAACCGGTCACCAGGTCGGTCCCCGTACTGATTCCCGCGTTGTTGATGAGCAGCGAGACGTCGGGGGCGGCCTCGGCCGCGGCCCTCACGGATGCGGGATCGGTGATGTCGAGGGGCAGCACCTTGACCCCGGGCAGGTCCACGGTCTCCGGTCGGCGGGCCGTGGCGTAGACCGTGCGGGCGCCCCGTTCGAGCAGGCGCTGGGTGAAGGCGCGGCCCAGGCCGCGGTTGGCTCCGGTGACAAGGGCGACGGAGTTGTTGATGTCCATGGCCGGTACGCTAAAACCTGACGCTGGCGTCAGAGGCAAGTGCTGGTCGTCAGGACCCGGGGGGAGAGGAACCACCATGACTGTCCCAGCGGCCGCGGCCGAGCGGTTGATCCGCATCGGCGAGGTGGCTCGAGGCGCCGGCGTCTCCGTGCGCGCCGTGCGCTACTACGAGCAGCAAGGGCTGCTCATCGCGGAGCGCAGCCCGTCCGGCCAGCGCCTGTACCGGCAGGACGCCATCCAACTGGTCCGCTTCTTCCAGCAGATGTTCGCCGTCGGCCTGACCAGCCGAAGGATCGCCGAACTCCTGCCGTGCTGGGACTCCGGGCACACCGACGCCGGGCAACGAGCCATGCTGCGTGCCGAGCGCGAGCGCATCCAGGCCAAGATCGACGACCTGCAGGCCACCCTGGACCACCTCGACAAGGTCATCGCGATCACGGACACGCACCCGTAGGCGCGGCCGGCCAGATGTCTCATCGGCGATCTGACGCGACTCTCGGTGTTCGACCAGGACGTAGATGATGGCTGCGAACAGTGCCTCCTCAGGTGTATCCGGCGTTCCGCCGCCCTGCGGGCTCACCCTCGACAGTGAGATCAGCGGCTTCGCGATCGGGACGAGCCCCGGCTACGACGGTGTGCCCGTCGGGCAGATGGGCGGACTGCCCCGGCTGCCCGAGGGGATGCCGTGGCCGGCCTGCGGCTCGATGCCGCTGCCGCTCATCGCCTCCTTCGACTGTGCGGCGCTTCCATGAGATGGCGTACGCGCGGTCGTGTACGTGCCGGCCGGCACCCCGGTGGTGACCGCCGAGGAACCCGATCACCCCGACGAGGTCTTCTACAACACGACGCTGTCCTTCGTGGGCGAGGAGCACCAACTCGCCGCCGCGGTGACGGCGGAGCTGCCGAGCCGGCTGGAGGACGACGAGATGGGTACGCCGAGCGCGTCCATGCCGGACGACGACCACTTGGGCCTCCGGTTACCGCACAGAGCGCAGCTTCGCGATCTCGCCGGGAAGCTGTGGCCGGAGAACTGCCCCACTTTCCAACTCGGCGGCTACACCAGGGGCATCGGCGCGCCGGCCACCGATCACATGTGGCACACCCGGAGGTCGAGATGGCCGAGCGGAACCTCGAAGCGCGGAGGCAGGCCGGGCAACCGGTCATCGGACGGGGTGGGAAGGACGGGCATCTGGAACGGGAAACCCTGCGGGTCATGCGGGAGTGGGTGACGCCGGCCCAGTTCGCGCCGGAGGACGTCTATCGGGCGCGGTTCCTGATCCGCCGCGACGATCTCGCCGCCGGGCGGTTCGACCAGGCGCTGTCCTTCACCGCGTTCACCGAATAGGTCACGCTGCCGGCGACGGTTCCGGGCCGGACCGCCTGAAGTAGTTCCCGATCCGCAGGTCACTTCTGGCTGCGGGCGTAATCGGCGGGTGTCTGGCCGTACTCCTTCTTGAAGGCGCGGACGAAGTGGCTGCTGTCGGCGAACTGCCAGTGCGCGGCTATTTCCGAGACGCTCGGGCGGGTACCCGGTGCCGTCAGTTCGAGGCGGGACTGCTCCAGGCGTCTGCGGCGGATGTACGAGGCCACCGAGTCGTCGGTCTCGGCGAAGGCCCGGTACAACGTCCGTACGGAGACCCGGAGTTCGCGGGCCAGAGTCGCGGGGGAGAGGTCGGGGTCGGTGAGGCGGCTGTCCGCGATCTCCCTGGCCGCCTGGGCCAGCGCGGGGGCCAGCAGGGGCTCGGTGTCGTCGAACGTCTGCATGAGCACCCCTTTGACCAGTTCGAGCAGGGAGTTGCGGGCGGCCCGTGCACCGGCGGGGGTCAGGTCGTCGAGCGTCGCCTCGACCATCTCGGTGTGCGCCATGAGCAGTCGTAGCTCGGGCGAGTCCGCCGGGCCGACGGTTGCCCGGTCGCGGATCAGCGGACTGAGCGGTGTGGCCGGCAGGATCAGTACCTTCGCGGTCGAATGCGGTGCCACCTCGAAGCGGGCCGGAGGGCCGTTGTGGCGCACGATGAACTGCCCGGCCGCTACGGCGGTCTCGTCCCGGTTGCGCGGAGAGACGAAGCGCCACTCGCCGCGTCCCATCACATGCACCAGGACCCGGTCCTCGAGGTGGTGGGAGGCGCCCCGGGTGCCGCCGGCCATCAACTCGCCGTGGACGCCCGAGATCACCGTGTCGTGCACCTTGGACGCGGAAACCCGGACCCGGAACTCACCCGATCCGACCGGCTCCCAGGGCGGCAGCGGGAGAGCCTCGCCGATCTGCGACTCCCACGCACGCCGGAAGACGTCGAAGCCGTTCTGCGCGGTAGTTGCGGCAGCCGGGGCCGTCGTATCGACGAAGAACTTCCTTCCCGGTGCCGGTCCCTCGGGCTGAGGTTCCGTGTGTCCCGTGTCGTTCATCTCAACGCCTCCCCGCATCGCCCGGCACTGACGTTCCATCAGGGTGGCGCTGTCGTACAAGCCCACGCCGCCGCGGTCTCCCTAGGGTGAGCAACGCGGACAACGATGTCGCAACGCGTGGTGAGTACTGAAGGGTTCTAGCTGTCATGTCTGACACCAATCTGGGCACCGACGTTCCGTCGAGCGATCCGGCCGCCGATGGCGCCGCTGTCTTCGACCTGCTGATCGGCCTCGTCCGCGCCCAGGTGCTGAGGGGCATAGCGGCGCTGCACATCGCCGACCACCTCTCCGACGGAGGGATGACGGCCGAGGAGGTGGCCGAGCGCGAGGGCAGTCATCCGCAGGCCACGTACCGTCTGATGCGCGCGGCCTCCTCGATCGGCCTGCTGAGCTACGAGGGGGACCGTCGTTTCGGTCTCACCGGCCGGGGCCGCCTGCTGCGTTCCGGGGTTCCCGGCTCCATGCGCTCCCTGGTGCTGGCCCAGACCGGCCAGGCGCTCTGGCAGTCCTATGCGACCTTCTCCGAGGCCGTGCGGGAAGGCAGGACCCAGACCAGGAAGGCGCTGGGGATGGAGATCTTCGAGTACTACGCGCAGCCGGAGAACGCCGAGGAAGCGGCCCTCTTCGCCCAGGCGATGGGAGACCTGTCGGGCCTGGTGACGCAGGGCGCCGTGGCCGCCGTGTCCACGGCCGGTGTGTCCACCGTCGTCGACGTCGGCGGTTCGAACGGTGACTTCGTCCTGGCGCTGCTGGAGGCCGACCCCGGGCTGAGCGGGCAGGTCCTCGACCTGCCGCACGTCGTCGAGGCCGCCCGTGGCGAGGCCGACAAGCGCGGTCTGTCTGGCCGTTTCTCCGCGGTGGGCGGCGACTTCTTCGTGGAGGTTCCCCCGGCCGACCTCTACCTGGTGAAGACGATCCTGCACGACTGGGACGACGACCAGTGCACGACCATCCTGCGCAACTGCCGGTCCGCCGTGCGCGAGGGAGGGCGCGCGGTGGTCGTCGAGATGGTCGTCGGCGAGATCGGCAAGCCCGACCTGGCCACCCTGTCGGACATGGCCATGCTCACCACGACGAACGGCATGGAACGCGACCTGGCCGAGTTCGACGCACTGTTCGCGGCCTCGGGATGGCGCCGGTCGAAGACATACCCCGTGGGTAACGGCTACTTCGGCCTGGAACTCGTCGCCGTCTGATCCAGCAGGCGACTGGCGAGGGGAGCGGCCCGGTGGCTCACCCCGGCTGATGATGGCCGCCAATTTCGTCCTTCGTCCCCGTCGCAGTGGTCACAGCCGACCGGTGCACGCGATCAGTCGGTCGGCGAAGTCCAGGGTTTGGTCGAGGGTGGGAAACGCGGCGAAAGCGTCCACGAACGCCTCGTCCGTACCCGACTCGGCAAGGCGTGTGAGCTTGGCGGCGAGCGAGTCGACGGATGTGTCCGGTTCGAGGTTGATGCGCATGGCTGTCTTCAGCGCGTCGGGATCGCGGCCCGCGTCTTCGGCCGCGCGGCGCGCTATCGACCACCAAGCATCCATCACGTCGTCCGGCAGCCCCTCGAACGCGAGCCAGCCGACGCCACTGCGGCCGACCCGGCGCATCGCGGCAGCGCTGGCACCGCCGATCCAGACGGGCGGCCCGCCGGCCTGGACCGGGCGCAGGTCGGCGTGGGTCGGCGGCAGGGTGAAGAAGGGGCTTTCCCAGGTCACCGGATTGGTCGTCCACCACGCCTGCAGGAATGCCAGCAGGTCGTCGAGAATCCTGCCGCGCTGATGCCAGTCCGCGCTGCGGGCGATATCGTGCTCGTCCTTCATCCACCCCAGCCCCACGCCGACTTCGAGGCGGCCTTCACTGAGCACATCAAGCGTGGTGAGAAGCCGGGCGAGGTGCGGTGGCTCGTAATAGAACGTGTTGAGCGTGCTGGCGTTCAGCCGTACCCGACTGGTCGCTGTCGCGGCCACGGTCCAGAGCAACAGGGGATCGAGGGAGCGGGTCATCTCCGGGGGGAACGGCTGCTGCTCGCCGGGGTACGGCGTGTGCGGTGCGACCGGCGTGACCAGCCGATCGGCCACCCACAGCGAGTCGTAACCGAGGTCTTCGATCCAACGGCAGAAGGCGCTCAGGCCGTGAGCGCTGCCGACGGCGGGCCCTACGGCGGGAATTCCGAAACCAAGCTTCAAAGTGATCCTCCGGGAATTAAATGAGTGCGGTCATGCCGAAGGTGAGCGCCGAGTACTGAACTGACGTGGCCCGGCATCCGCGAGGTATGTCGTGGCCTGGATGTCGTGCAGGTGAATCAGGATGTCGTGGGCTTTGCCGAGTGCGGCCGTGTATTCCACGGGGTCGGGCCATCCGGCGCCGATGTTCCAGGTGGCACGCTCCTTGTCCAGCCAGGTGCGCACCGGTTCGGGGGCCGTGCGCAGGTCGAGGATGTAGTCGTCCCGGCGGGCCTTGTCCAGGGTCTGTTCGTTGGAGCCCGGCTTCGCGCCGTCCACGTGGTAACTGCGCATTACGTTGTCGTCGGCGCCGAACGCCTTGAAGGAACCCTTGTAGAACGAGAAGCCGATGCTGGCGTAGCGGCTGCCCAGCGCGTCGCGGAGAAAGGAGCCCTGGGTCTTGGGGTACCGCGTGTCGAACGAGTCGTAGGACACGTGGGTGTTGTGGGCCGACAGCAGAATCCTGTTCCCGGTGTGCCGGAGCCACCACTCCACGTTCTCGGCCATCACCTGGTCGCGGAGTTTCATCATCTGGGCGATCTGGTCCTCGTCGCCGAGGTCGAAGGCGAAGCCCCTGGCCATCTGATGGATGGCCAGGGCGTGCTGTGTCATCCACAGATGGTCCTGCTTGTCAGCGGGGCCGGGGTGTTGTGCGCGCAGGAGGTCGTAGACCTTCCGGGTCCGCTCGGCCCGCTCCTGGCGCTCGGCCAGCGGTAGCCGGAGGTACTGCGCGTAGTAGGTGCCGGCGTCGGTGGTCGGGGCCAGACCGCGGTACAACTCGGTTACCCGCTTCAGCAGTTGCGGGTACTTCCGGGATACGTGGTCGATGACCCGTGCGTACAGTTCCGGGCCGGCATAGCCCATGTCGTCGCCCATGAAACGGACCGGGTCGCCGCGGTGGTGGAGGTTGTAGTCGCGCATCCACGTGATCAGGTCGATGTAGTCCTGGTTGTTCCAGATCCGGTAGGAACCCTGGAACTCCTCGCGGGCGATGTCCTTGAGGTTGCCCTTGCCCTGCACCACGTACTCGTCGATCCGCACACCGCTGCTCCAGGGGAGTTCCAGGCTGAAGGTCCTGAAGCCCTTCTCCTCGACCAGATAGCGGAAGACCCGGTGCTTCATGCGGAAGAAGTCCCGCGAACCGTGGGTGGCTTCACCCAGCCCCACCACCTCGGTGCCCTTGAGCATGCGGCCCAGCGCGTCGAGGTCGCGCAGGCTGCCCGTGGGGTTCGCGGTCCGCAGGGGGTGGGAGCTGCGGTCGATGCCGGCCACCACGCTCTCGCCGCGCTGCCAGGAGGCGGATGCCTTCGAGGCCGGGGTCGGTAAGCCGAGCGCCGTGGCGGGCGTGGCGACCGTCAGCGCGCTGAGGGAGAGGAGGACCGAGGGGATGATTACTGCCGTGCGCCGCGTCATGCCCTTAGATTTCCGTGCGCACAGAGTCGATCACCAACCCATGTGCTGCCCATCCCGCGGTACCGCAGGCACTACCCCGGGACTCGGGACACCCCCGTAGGCCGTGCGGCGACCTCCTGGGTCCCGTCACGCCCGGTGATCACCGTCACCGCCCGCACGGACCGGGTGGACCTCGACGCCACCACGCTGGTGCGTGCGCTGGGCACCTGGTTCGGCCCACCGGTCTGAGCACTGCATTAACAGTCGTCTCAGCTTCGCTCAGTAGGAATTCGGCATCCAGAGAAGCGATGCAACCCCTATGCAGGAGGCTAGAGATGGCAGTCGACGCAGCGCCGTCCGGGGAAGCGCCGGCCGGTCGGTTGGCCGGCCGGTGGGTGCCGTGGTTAGTGATCGGCTTGTGGCTGGTGCTGGCGGCGGCCATGGTGCCGCTGAGCGGAAAGCTGAGCTCGGTCACCACCGACAGCGCCGTGGACACCCTGCCGGCCGGCGCCGAGTCCACCAAGGTGGCGGTGCTGGACGACAGGCTCCCCGGCGGTGACAGCAACACGTTCGTCTTCGTGTACCACCGCGCCGGCGGCATGACCGACGCCGACCGCGCGACGGTCCAGCGCCACTACGACACCCTTGCCAAGCGGTACCCGCCGAAGGCGACGGCGGCGGCCGGCGAGGATGACGACGGCTCACCGACGAGTCCCTCCACCGACCGCAAGGCGATGATGTTCACCCTCGACGTGAGCACGGCCTACGGCGCACCGGAGGAGATCGTCGGCCCATTGCGTGACGCCGCGAAGGACCGCCCCTCCGGCCTGGAACTCGACGTGACCGGCCCGGGCGCGATCGACGGCGACATGGACGCCGTCTTCGACGGCATCGACGTGCAGGTCCTCCTCACCACCATCGTCGTCGTCACGCTCCTGCTCATCCTCACCTACCGCAGCCCGGTGTTGTGGATGATCCCGCTGCTGGCCGTGGGCGCGGCCGCACTGACCTCGATGGGGACCGTCTACCTGCTCGTCAAGGGCTTCGGCATCGTGGTCAACGACCAGAACTCGGCGCTGCTGACGATCCTGGTGTTCGGCGTCGGCACGGACTACGCGCTGTTGCTCATCGCTCGATACCGGGAGGCACTGCACCACCACGAGAACGTCCGGGTCGCGATGGTCCACGCGCTGCGCGGCGCGGCGCCGGCCATCGTCGCGTCCGCGGCCACCGTGGTCGCCGGCCTGCTCTGTCTGCTCGTCGCGGACCTGAACAGCACCAGCGGGCTGGGCCCGATCGGTGCGGCCGGCATCCTGTGCGCGCTGGTGGCCATGCTGACGCTGTTCCCGGCCGTGCTCGTGGTGCTCGGCAGGCGGATCTTCTGGCCGGCCATCCCACGGTTCAGCACGGCCGTGCGGGAGAAGCCGGGGCTGTGGGGACGGCTCGGCGCCGCCATCGGCCGCCGCCGGTGGCTGGCGACGCTCGGCTCGCTCGGGGTCCTCGGCGTGCTCGCCCTCGGGGTGGCGGGCAACACCGGCGCCCTGCGGGAGCAGGACCAGTTCCTGTCCGCGCCGGAGTCGGTCACCGGTTTCACCGTTCTGCGCCAGCACTTCCCGGAGCTGGGCGGCCAGCCGATGACGGTCTTCACGCGCCCGGCGCACCGGGAGCGGGTGCTCGACATCGTAAAGGACACTCGTGGTGTGGCCCTGGCCGTCCCGGAGCAGACCAGCGGTGGCTGGGCCAACATCTCCGTGTTCCCGAAGGACGCGCCGGACACTGCCGCGGAGTACGACACGATCAAGCGGGTGCGTACCGCCGTGCACGCGGTGAGCGGGGCGGAGGCGATCGTCGGCGGGCCGAGTGCGGAGAACCTCGACACCGAGGCGACCACCAGCCGCGACGAGAAGCTGGTGATCCCGCTGGTGCTCGTCGTCGTCCTGATCGTCCTCGGGCTGCTGCTGCGCGCGATCGTGGCCCCGCTGGTCCTGATGGCCACCGTGATCGTCTCGTTCGCCGCGGCCTTCGGGGGCAGCGTGTTCGTCTTCGACACGATCCTCGGGTTCAAGGGTGTCGACTCTTCGGTGCCGCTGCTGGCCTTCCTGTTCCTGGTGGCGCTCGGCGTCGACTACAACATCTTCCTGGCCAGCCGGGCCCGGGAGGAGACGGCGCGACTCGGCACCAGGGAGGGCATGCTCAAAGCCCTCTCCGCCACCGGCGGCGTCATCACCTCGGCAGGCCTGGTCCTGGCGGCCACGTTCGCGGTCCTCGCCACACTTCCGCTGGTGATGCTGGTCGAGGTCGGGTTCCTGGTTGCCTTCGGGGTGCTGCTCGACGCCCTGCTGGTGCGGTCGGTCCTGGTGCCCGCCCTCACCTTGCTGATCGGCCGGCGGATGTGGTGGCCGAGCCGACTGTCCCGTCCGGTGGCGGAACTGCCGGACGGTCGACAGCTGCTCGCCGACGACGAAGAGCCCGCGCTGCAACGGTGAGCGCGGCGGCACGGACGAGATCCGGGACGGGGGTTCAGGCCCGTCCCGGATCTTTTTCATGGGCCGGAAGGTCGACCCGGAGCAGCGCGCCACCGCGTGCGGAGCGGGCGACGCCGGCCCGGCCGCCGTGGGCGTCGACGACCCGCTGCACGATCGAAAGGCCCAGACCGGATCCCGGCAACGCCCGGGCGCTGTCGGCACGGTAGAACCGGTCGAACACCCGCGGTACGTCGGCGGTGTCGATGCCCGGCCCGGCGTCGTCGACCTCCAGCACCGCCGACGCCCCCTCGGTACGGAGCCGGACCTGGACCGGCTGGTCCGCGGGCGACCACTTGCCGGCGTTGTCGATGAGGTTGAGCACCGCCCGCTCCAGCGCGGCGGGACGCCCGCTCACCCACACCGAGGTCACGTCGAGCGCGACCTCGACGTCGGGCACGCGGGCACGCGCCCGGGCCGTGGCGGCCGCCACCACGTCGGCGAGGTCGAGCACCTCGGTGCTCTCGTCGCTGACGTCACCGCGTGCCAGGTCGGTCAGCTCGGCGGCAAGGGTGCTCAACTCGGTCACCTGGGCGCCGAGATCGTTGAGCAGCCGGGTCCGGCTCTCCGCCGGCAGTGCGGTGTCCAGGGTGCCGCGCCGATCGAGCCGGATCAGCAGCTCGACGTTGAGGCGCAGGCTGGTGAGCGGGGTCTTGAGCTCGTGGGCGGCGTCCTCGGCGAGCAGCCGCTGGGCCCGCCGGGAGTCCCGGAGCGCGGCGAGCATGTCGTTGATCGACTGGATCAGCCGCCGGATCTCCCCACCGCCCTCGTCCGGGATGTCGGCGTCCAGATCCCGGGTGTGCGCGACACGTACCGCGGCGGCGGTCAGCCGGTCGATCGGTGCAAGGCCGGCCCGTGCCACGGTCCGCCCGACAAGGCCGCCGCCGGCCACGCAGAGCAGCCCGATCAGCAGCATGCCGAACCCGAACCGGTTGATCGGGCTGTCGTCGGCGAGTTGGGCCACCTGGACCGCGCCGTCGCCCGCCCGCAGCGTGTAGACGATGTAGCCCTCCTCGCTGTCGTTCGACTCCATCAGGTCGGCCGACGCGCCCCGCGCCACGCGCTCGGCGTGCTCGCTGACCGGGGGCAGCGCGGGTTGGCCGGCCGGCGTCCGGATCGAGCCGTCGGGCAGGATGACCCGCACCAGCCGACCGGATCCGGGATACGGCGGTAGCTGGAGCTGCGTCAGACCGGCGCGCTCCGCGTTCGTCGCCAGGACGCGGGAGTCGGCGCGCAGCTGGTTCTCGGCGGTCCTCTGCAGCTCCCAGCCCATTAGCTCGCTGGCCACCTGGAAGGCCACGAACACGCTGAAGGCGATGGCCGTCGCCGCGATCACCGTCAGCCTGGTCCGCAGGGAGCGCCGGCGCCACCATCGGGTCAGCCGGCGCGGTTCCCGGCCGGCGGACCCGCTCACGGGGGAGTCTCCCGCAATGTGTATCCCAGGCCGCGCAGCGTGTAGATCAGTCGCGGCTCCCCCTCGGCCTCCATCTTGCGGCGCAGGTAACTCACGTACACCTGGAGGTTGTTGGCGGTGGAGCTCACGCCCCAGCCCCAGATCGCCTCGAACAGCGCGTCGCGGGTCAGGACGC
This sequence comes from Streptomyces sp. NPDC047072, assembly GCF_040643855.1. Lineage (NCBI taxonomy): Bacteria > Bacillati > Actinomycetota > Actinomycetes > Kitasatosporales > Streptomycetaceae > Streptomyces > Streptomyces sp. NPDC047072. The sequence continues at coordinate 18,961 of NZ_JBEYVC010000180.1, forward strand.
GCGTCGCGTTGCTCACGAGGACCTGTAGGAGGGCGAACTCGGTCCGGGTCAGGCGCAGCGGTCGCTCGCCCCGCCACGCCTCGAATCTGTCGGGATCGAGCCGGACGTCGGCGTACGACAGGATCTGCGACTCCTCGTCGGCCGGCGCGCGCCGGCGCAGCAGGGCCCGCACCCGGGCCAGTAACTCCTCGGTGGCGAAGGGCTTGGGCAGGTAGTCGTCGGCGCCCGCGTCCAGCCCCGCGACCCGGTCGGAGACCTGGTCACGGGCGGTCAGCATCAGCACCGGCAGATCCTGACCCGCGGCCCGTAATCGCCGGCACGTCTCCAACCCGCCGAGGCGGGGCATCATCACGTCGAGGAGCAGCAGGTCCAGCGCGTCACCGCCGGCCCCACCCACCCCGTCGAGCACGGCGAAACCGTTGGTGACGGTGCTGGTGTCGTAACCCTCGACCTGGAGCACCCGCTCCAGCGAATCACGGATGGCCGGGTCATCATCCGCGATCATGATCCGCACGCCGGCCCGCCCCCTTCCAGTCGATGTTTTTGCGGCTCATTGTCGCCGAACAACCTGAGGCCAGGATTAGATCGCCGCTGGGAACCACGTTGTTACGCCGGCCACGGGCGCTCGGCGTCCCCAGATGGTTCCCGTGCCCGCCCCCCATCATCCTGCGGCTGCTGTCATTGATCCCGGTGCTCCTGGTGACCGTGCTGCTGGCCGCTGTGCTCACTTCATGAGCCGGCTCGTCGATTCCGCGGTCGACGTGTAAGGAGAAACCGTCGGCAGTAGGAGTCAGGGATCGTTGTGCGAGGGGGACGCAGCACCAGCACGGTCCCGCTGACGGACGCGGTCGTCCTGTTCGGTTTCTTGGGCCCGGTGCCCGATCCGAAAGGCGTTCGCGGGCGCCGCTACCAGCTGTCCGCCCTGGTCACCGCGGCCGCGGCAAGTGTGCCGGCCGGCGCCCGGTCAGCGTCACCGGTCGGTGGTTTTCCTGGGGAGGATCGCACTCGGCAGTGACAACGGCCCTGTTCCTACCGGGAACTTGGAGACGTACGGACTCCACGACGGCCTCGCCCGGCCGGAGCAGGCGCTCCGCTCACCGTGGCCGACTGGCATCGAGTGAGACGCCTTGAGCCCTCGCTTCGACAAGCGGAAGGTATCCGTCGTCATCTGGGCGCGCTCTTGTCACGGCGGAGATGGGGACGGTACCGGTGGAACGCGCGACATGGCCGGAAGACGGCAGAGTCGGTCGTATCGCCGAAGGCGAATTCAGCGACAACCCACGGCTCAAGGAGCAGGACCGGCTCAGGGCAGACGACTTCTTCGCCCCTGACGATGTCACACCCCGCGTGCTCGACGAGATGGGTGTCATCTGGGTGGACGCCTCGGAGGACGAACAGATAGAGAAGGAAACCTTCGGCATTCGCAGCGAATGGCATGCAAGGAGACACGGAAGGAAAAGGCGGGAGTCGATTCTCCGTCTCCTGCTCGGCCGCCGGGTCCCCGAGTGAGAGATCCCGGACCGCCATGCGCAGCCCCCGGCCGGAGACCGCCTCCACGCCGAGGCTGATCTCACCGCCACCTCGCACCCCCGGTGAGCGAACCGGTGCTGTGCGAACCCTTGACGAAGGCCCACGCCCACTGCGTAGATATGGGCCGCGTGATCTGATCGCGCGGTCATATCGCTGACGTGGTGCGCTGTGGGCCACGGTCGAGGGAGGCTTCATGACGCCGGAAGCGGGGCGTGCCGCGGTGCCGTCCGCGCCGCGCAGCGCGGACGTGGCGCGGGTGGCGGGGGTGTCGCGCAAGACGGTCTCCCGGGTGTTCAACGACGAGCCCTACGTCTCCGAGGAGGTTCGAGGGCGGGTGCTCGCCGCCGCCGAGCAACTCGGTTACCGGCGCAACCAGGCGGCGCGGGCCCTGGCCTCCGGACGGACGCACGCCATCGGCGTCGTCGCCCTGGGCACCGCCGGATACGGCACCGCCTCCCTGTTCGTGCACATCGCGCAGGCCGTACGGGATGCCGGATACACGCTCCGGGTGGTCAACACCCCGGACGGCGCACCGCAGGACATCGCACGGGCCGTCGAGTCGCTCGTGGAGCAGGGCGTGGACGGAGTCGTGGTCTCCGAGCCCGTCGTGACGGGGGACGTGCCGCTCCGCGTCGACGTCCCGGTCCTCTTCATCGGAGCGCCCCCCGCGCCCGAGTTCGTCGCCGACCGGACGCTGACCGTCGGCGTGGGAGCGCACGCGCTGGCGCGCGTGGCCACCGAACACCTCTTGGACCTCGGCCACGAGACCGTCCATCACCTCGCCGGTCCGCAGGAGTGGTACGCCACGCAGGACCGCGTCGAGGGCTGGCGGGCGAGCTGGTGGGCGGCCTCGTTGGTGGCGCCGCCCCGGCCGGACTGGTGGGGCAGCACGAAGGAGTGCGACTCGGC
>NZ_JBEYVC010000181.1:0-21306 GCF_040643855.1 Streptomyces sp. NPDC047072
GTCGGTTACCGCGCGGGCCGCGGCGACGAGCGGCGGCCCGATCATGTGACCGTCGACGGTGGTGATCTCCCGCGGCCCCGCTCGGCGGCGCTCCCGGTGCCGTTCCCCCGTCCAGCCGTTGGGATGAGCTTGCCGCTCAGGTCCCCGCCCGCCGGGGGCCCGCTACCGCGCTCGCCGCCGAGCGGGCTCGGCAGGCTCGGATGGCTGTGGTGGGGCCCGTGACCGAGCGGTGGGCGCCGGAGCAGGCCGGGCCCGTGCATGAGAACTGGCAGTTGGCCGCGCCGATCGGGCCCGCGACCGATCTGTGGGCGCTCGGGGCGTTGCTGTTCCGGGCCGTGCAGGGGCATGCCCCGTATCCCGAGGAGTCCACCGCCGAGCTCGTGCAGCTCGTGTGCGCGGAGCCGCCTGCCTTCGCGGAGGAGTGCGGGCCGCTTCGGCCGGTCGTGGAGAGTCTGTTGCGGCAGGACCCCACCGAGCGGCTGGACTTCGAGGAGGTGCGCGGCTGGCTGCGGTCGCTGGTGCGCTCGGCGCCCGAGCCGGAGGCCGGCACGTACGTCGTCGCGGCGCCGCCCGCCAACGCCAGCCGGCTGCCGATCGTACGGCGCCGTGGTGAGCTGGTGCGCAGGCGGCGGGCCGGGCTGCCCGCCACGCACGGCCGGCACAAGCGGGCCCGCGAGGAGGCCGTCCCCTCACCGCGCCGTCTCGGCCGCACGCTTCTCCTGCTGATCCTGCTCCTGCTGGCCGGAGCGCTCGCCTACGCGATGCTCTTCATGCCGAAGGCCGACTCCGACGCGGCCGGCACCCAGGACCGCACCGGTGCCGCCGGTGAGGTGAGCGAGGCCCCGCACTCCCCGTCGGCGAGCAGCGAGCCGCGGCCCGAGCAGACCACCCCCGAGGCCACGCGCTCCAGCGGTGCCGCCGAGACCCAGACCACCGGCCCCGAGGTCGCCGACGGCTTCACCCTGAAGACCGACCCCGCGGGCTTCCGGATCGCCGTCGCGAACGGCTGGACCCGCACCCCGGGCAACGGCCGCGGGCAGGTCGTCTACGCGAAGGGCAGCTTCGAGCTGATCGTCGTACCGGGCCGGGACACCGCGGCCGCCGACGGCAGCGATCCGATGGTCTACCAGCGGGAGAAGGAGCCCGAGCTGCAGCCGTACCGCGACTCCAGCTGGGCCACCGCGACCGGGCTGAAGTCGATCCAGGTGGGCACGCGGTCCATGGCCGAGGGACAGTTCACCTGGACCGACGGCGACGGGCGCCAGCTGTACGTACGCAACCTCGCGATCCTGATCGGCGGGAAGTACCACGTGGTGCAGGTGCGGGGTCCGGAGGCGGAGCGGGACGAGGTGACGCGGCTGTACGAGCAGGCGTCGGCGACCTATCAGGTCAGCGGCTGACGCCGTATCGCAGCCGAGGGTTGTCCCGTGCTTCGCGGAAGCGACAACCGTCACAGTGCGGTCTCCTTGACGCCCCCCTGGTTCCCATCGTCGCGGGGCGGTCCTTAGTCTGACTGCGTCAAGAGCATTGCGGGGCAACGTGAATCAGATGCAGGGCCTGCTCCTCGCGGGGCGTTACCGGCTCGCCGAGCCGATAGGCAGCGGCGGCATGGGCCGGGTCTGGCGTGCCCACGATGAGGTGCTGCACCGGGCCGTGGCCATCAAGGAGCTGACCGCCGCCCTTTACGCCTCCGAGAGCGACCAGGCCGTCCTGCTGGCCCGCACCCGCGCCGAGGCGCGCGCGGCCGCCCGGATCAACCACTCCGCGGTCGTCACCGTGCACGACGTGCTCGACCACGACGGCCGCCCCTGGATCGTGATGGAGCTGGTCGAGGGCCGGTCGCTGGCCGATGCCGTCAAGCAGGAGGGGCGGATCGAGGCGCGCGAGGCGGCCCGGATCGGCCTGTGGGTGCTGCGGGCGCTGCGTGCCGCGCACTCCGCCGGCGTCCTGCACCGGGACGTGAAGCCCGGCAACGTCCTGATCGGCCAGGACGGCCGCGTCCTGCTCACCGACTTCGGCATCGCCCAGATCGAGGGCGACACCACCATCACTCGCACCGGAGAGGTCGTCGGCTCGGTCGACTACCTCGCCCCCGAGCGGGTGCGCGGCGCCGACCCCGGCCCGTCCGCCGACCTGTGGGCGCTGGGCGCCACGCTGTACACGGCGGTCGAGGGGCGCTCGCCGTTCCGCCGTACCACCCCGCTGACCACCATGCAGGCAGTCGTCGACGAGGAGCCCGCCGAGCCGCAGTACGCCGGTGCGCTCGGGCCCGTGATCACCGCGCTGCTCTGCAAGGACCCCGCCGTACGGCCCGACGCGGCGGCCGCCGAGCAGCTGCTCGCCGAGGCGGCGGAGGGGCGGCGGCCCAACGGGGCGCAGGCTTTCGTGCCGACGCAGCACGGCGGCTCCCGCCCGGGCGCGCCGTTCCCCTCGGGTGCGAGTCCGACGTACTCCACGGGCACGGGGACGCCGTACCCCTCGGGCAGCGGTGTCCAGTACGCCTCGGGCGGCACTCCCTTCCCGTCGGCCACCGGCACGCCGTACCCCTCGGCCACGGGAACCCCGTACCCCTCGGCGACCGGCACCCCGTACCCCGGCCCCACCGCTCCGACGACGGTCGGGCCGCCGCAGCACACCGGCGGCGGGCCCGTCCCGCCGAAGCGGCGTCGGGGGCGGACCCTCCTGGTCGCGATCGCGGTCGCCGCGGTCGTCGGCGCCGGGACCGTGGTGGCGCTCCAGAGCTGGGACAGTGGGCGGCAGGGCGGTTCGTCCGCCTCGGCGAGCGACTCGCCCAGTGCCTCGCCCACGTCGCAGGCGGGCGGAGGCGTTCCGGACAGCTGGGTGCCGTACGAGGATCCCGTGGGGTTCAGCCTGTATCTGCCCAAGGGCTGGAAGCGGAGCCTGTTCGGGAAGCCCGCCGACGGGCTGACCCAGGTCGACTACTCGCCGGACGGCGGTGAGCACTTCGTGCGGATCGCCGTCGACACCTCGCCGGACTTCAGCGATCCCTACGCCCACCAGCAGGACCTGGAGCAGCAGCTGCAGAAGCTGCGGGACTACCACAAGGTCACCATGGAGCGGAACACCTACCGGGACCGGCCTGGCGCCCGCTGGGAGTACACCTGGACCGCGCTGGCGAAGGACGCCTCGACCCTGCCGGGGCCGCGCCGGGCGGTCGAGGAGACGTACATGTCCCGCGACGGCGTCGAGTACGCGATCTACATGTCGGCGCCCGCGTCGAACTGGTCGACCACGAGCAAGCAGTTCACCGCGGTGCTCCAGGGTTGGAACGAGCCGACCGGCTAGGGCGAACGAGCCGACCGGCCAGGGCTGGAACGAGCCGACCGGCCGGTGGAGTTGGCCGGTCACCGTCCCGGAGCGGATTCGTCCGCTGCGGCATGATGGGGCGCATGGGGACCGAGGGGGACACCTACCGCGTGATCGCGGGCCGGTACCGGCTGGAGGCCCGGCTCGGGCGCGGCGGCATGGGCGTGGTGTGGCGGGCGACCGACCAACTCCTCGGCCGGCGGGTGGCGGTGAAGGAGCTGCCGCAGGACGACACCCTCTCCGAGGCCGACGCCCGGCGCCGGCGCGACCGTACGCTGCGCGAGGCCCGCGCGGTCGCCCAGCTCCGGCACCCGCACATCATCGTGGTGCACGACGTCGTCGAGCACGACGAACGGCCGTACATCGTCATGGAGTTGATCGACGGCGGCTCGCTCGCCGACCGGATCTCCGCGCACGGGCCGGTGGACGCGCCCGAGGCCGCGCGGATCGGCGCCGACCTGCTGAGCGCGTTGCGCGCCGCGCACGCGGCCGGGGTGCTGCACCGGGACATCAAGCCCGCCAACGTCCTCGTGGAGGCCGGCACCGGGCGGGTCGTCCTCACCGACTTCGGTATCGCGCAGGTCGCGGGCTCCACGACGCTCACCGAGACCGGGTCGTTCGTCGGCTCGCCGGAGTACACCGCGCCCGAGCGGATGTCCGGGACCCGGACCGGTCCGGAGGCCGACCTGTGGTCGCTGGGCGTGCTGCTGTGCACGGCCCTCAGCGGTGAATCGCCGTTCCGGCGCGACTCGTTGGGCGGAATCCTGCACGCCGTCGTGGTCGACGAGATCCGGCCGCCCGCGCAGGCCGCGCCGCTCCTGCCCGTCGTACGGGGGCTGTTGGAGCGCGATCCGGAACGGCGGCTCGGGGCGGCGGAGGCGGAACGCCTGTTGCGGACCTTCCGGGAGACGGGGCGCACGCCGAGGGCGACGGCGCCTCATCCACCGACCGAGCAGGACGTTCCCGTACGACGGACTCCTGCGCCGGCGCGGTCGCGGCGGGGTGTGCTGCCGGTGGCGTTGCTGGTGGCCGCGCTGGTGGGGGCGGGGGTGTCGGCGGCGCTGCTGGTGGAGCGGGAGGGCGGCAACGGCCGTACGGCGTCGAGTAGTTCGGCATCAGGCAGTTCGGCGTCGGGGACACCGGCCTCTGGGACACCCGCCTCGCGTACGCCCGCGGTGACCCCGCCCTCCGGTTACCGGGTCGCCCGGGACCCTGCCGGGTTCGCGCTCGCCGTGCCCGACGGGTTCACGCGGGTGCGGCAGGGGGAGCGGGTGTTCTACCTGTCGTCGGGGGAGACCTTCCGGCTCGGGATCAAGGTCACCGCGGCCGATCCCGGCGGGCCGCTCGTGGTGCTGCGGCGGCAGGCGGACCGGGGCCCGGACGACAACCCCGGCTACCGCGACGGCACGGTCACCGCGACCACGCACCGCGGACTCCCCGCCGCCCGCTGGGAGTTCACCTGGAACGGCTTCAGCACGGCGGAGGGTGCCCGGCACACGTACGACCTGTGCTGGGAGGAGAACGGGCGGACGTACGACGTGTGGGTGTCGGCGCCGGTCGGCAGGGTGCGGGAGGCCAAGGAGTACTTCGACGTCGCGGTCGACACCTTCACGGGGACGTAGGGATACGTCACGGGTCTGTGACCGGAACGCGCCCGTGCTGGATGCGCGTGCGGTTGGCGCGATATGGATGAACCCATGAGCAACAACGGGGGTGTCGGCCAGGAGTCCGACGAGACGACGAGCTTTGTGCTGCAGCCTCCCAGACCGCCGATCGCCGGTGCGGCCGAGCCCGGTGCCGGGCGGCTCGTCGCGGGGCGCTACCGGCTGCTCGCCAAGCTCGGGCACGGTGGCATGGGCACGGTGTGGCGGGCCAAGGACGAGACGGTGGACCGCGAGGTGGCCGTGAAGGAGCCACGCCTTCCGGACCACCTGCCCGAGCGGGAACAGGCCAAGGCCTTCGAGCGGATGCGCCGTGAGGCCCGGGCCGCGGCCCGGCTCGACCACCCGGCCGTCGTGGGCGTCCACGACGTGGCGGTCGTCGACGGGCGGCCGTGGATCGTGATGGAGCTGGTCCAGGGCCGCTCGCTGGGCGACGCCCTCCAGGAGGGCACCCTCGGCTCCCGGGAGGCGGCGCGCATCGGCCTGGAGGTGCTCGGCGCGCTGGAGGCCGCGCACGCGGCGGGCATCCTGCACAGGGATGTGAAACCGGACAACGTCCTGCTCGGCCGGCACCACCGGGTCGTCCTCACCGACTTCGGCATCGCCCAGATCGAGGGCGAGACGAATCTGACGGCCACCGGCGGCTTCGTCGGATCGCCCGAATTCATCGCGCCGGAACGGGTGTTGGGCCAGCGGCCCGGCCCCGCGTCCGACCTGTGGTCGCTCGGCGTGGTCCTGTACGCGGCGACGGAGGGCGTCTCGCCGTTCCGCCGCAGCAACACCCCGGCGACCCTGCAGTCCGTCCTCAACGCGATGCCCGCGCCACCGGCTTCCGCCCAGGGCCCCCTGGCCGACGCCATCAACGGCCTCCTCCAGAAGGACCCGGCCCGGCGGCCGAACGCGGGGCAGGTGCGGATGCTGCTGGAGGCGGCCGCGCATCCGCCCGCGCCCGAGCCCACGCAGTCGGCTCAGTCGGTTTCTGTGCGACCCGGTGTCCGGCTGGGCCGCAAGGCGTGGCTCGCGCTCGGCGCCGCCGTGGTCGCGGCGGCCGTGGTGGCGTATCTGGTGATCGCCGATCCGTTCGCGGGGCCGCTGCCGGACGGCTGGGCCAAGAGGCACACCAAGGACGTCGCCGCGACGCTGGCCGTGCCGAAGGACTACCAGCCGGCCACGCCCGACCGGGAGACGGACAAGAAGCACTGGATCACGTACACCGACTACAGCGGCAGCATCTGGATCGGCCTGAGCCTCGACCGGAAGGCCGAGGACACCGGCAGCCAGATCGCGGGTTCCGCGGCGGCCGAGATGTACGACGACGACAGCGACTTCAAGGAGAGCGGCGACTACGACCTGAGCATGCCGGAGGGCGCGAAGACGCAGCCGGGGGAGACGACCTACCAGGGCCGCAAGGCCGCGCAGAACACCGTCACGTACATCACCACCGACAGCCAGCACCCCCGCCCGCGCGAACTGCGCATCCTCTACTACCGCACCTCCACCGGCGACATGTACAAACTCAGCGTCAGCTACCCGGGCAAGGGCGACTTCACGGAGCGGGGGCGGGAGGTGGCGCGGGTCGCGCTGGCGAACCTGGGGGTCGACGGGCTGTGACGGGCCGCCGGGTCTCGCGTCCTACCTGCTCAGCCGCCGACGCACGCGCCGGATCCGGGGGGTGCGGGCGGCCGCTGTCAGGAGACGGCGGGTGGGGCCGGGGCGGTAGGCCGGGCCCTCCAGACGGAGCAGGGCCTGATCGCGGACTACGGCGTACGCGATCGGATCCGGCGCCTTCGGCAGGGTGACCGGCTGACGGCCGGAGGGCACCTTCAGCCGGGCCGGAAGCCGCAGTTCGGCCGTGGTGCCGTCGCGGCTCGGGGCCGGTTCGGCCTTCACCGTCACATCGGAGACGGTGACCTTGACCGGAGCGGGGGCGGTGCCCGCGGTCGCCGTCACGTACGGCAACGGCAGGGCGTGCTTGCCGCGCGCGGTGTTCGCGGCGGCGGCGTCGGCCGTATCGGGGCCCAGGTGGCGCAGGCGCGGGCCCACATCGAGGGTGAGCTGGCCTCTGCCCACCGTCCGGTACGGGAGGGCGAGCCGCCCGCCGGTCAGCGCCGGGACGGCGGCGGGGGTGTTCGCGGCGGCGTCGGTCAGGCGGATCAGTCGGTCGATGCCCAGCAGTTGGACGTACGCCCACACCTCGTGGGGCCCGCGCTCCAGCGGCCGGCCGCCTTCCGGCCGCCTCTATGTTTCGGCGCAGCAGGCTGCGAGTGGGCCGGTAGAAGTGATGTGTGTCGCCGGCCCCTTCGCCCCGCAGGGACTCGATCTTCTCTTTTCCGGGCAGATTGAACTGTCGCGCCCAACGTTGACCATCTCGGATGCCTGATTCCGGGCGGGGACCCTGAGTCATCTGTCTCCGGCCCCGCCGCTTCGACAAGAGCATGATGCGCGGGGTACTGATGTGGCATGCGTGGAGATGGCGAACGCTTGGGCGGTGGACGTCTGATCGGGGGGCGGTACCGGCTTGTGGGGCGGATCGGGTCCGGGCCGAACGGCACTGTGTGGCGGGCTCTCGACGAGCAGGGTGGGCGGTACGTCGCTCTCAAGGAGCCCTGGCTCGCCGGGGATCCCGACGACGAGGAGCGTCAGCGGGCCGCGCACCGGCTGTCGCACGAGGCTCGTGCCGCCGCCCGGGTCGGGGATCCGGCTGCCGTTGCCATCCATGACGTCCTCGTCGACGACGAACTGCCCTGGGTCGTCATGGAGTTGGTGAACGGGGAGTCGTTGGGCTCGGTGCTGGGCGCGCGTGGGGTGCTCCCGGTGGGCGAGGTCGCCCGTGTCGGGCTCGCTGTTCTCGGTGCGCTGCATGCCGCCCACGGCGTCGGCATCGTGCACCGTGATCTCAAGCCGGCCAACGTTCTCTTCGAGGCGGGGAGCGGGCGGGTCGTCGTGACCGACCTCGGGATCGGGGGCGGCGGCCGGGACACCTCCGCGGAGTTCGTCGCGCCGGAGTCCGCGTCGGGGCCCGGCGCGGGGCCCGCCTCAGACCTGTGGTCGCTGGGTGCGGTGCTCCGGGCGGCCGTGGGGGAGGTGCCGGGGGACGAGTTGGGGCCGCTGCTGGAGCGGCTTCTCGCCCACGAGCCCGAAGCGCGGCCGGTGGCCGAGGAGGTCGCCGCGGTACTGGCCGGCGTCGCCGGGGTGGAGGTACCGGAATGGGCTCGGCCGAGGGACGGGGTGGAGGTGGCGCAGGCGACGGCCGCGGGTCACGTCGTGGCAGCCGCCTCACGGCACGTCGCCGCCGCGGAAACGGTGCCCGCGGCCTCGGCGGAATCTCCGGCCTCGGCGGAATCTCCGGCCTCGGCGGCCGCCGCGGGAGCCCCCGCACAGGTCGACGCGGCAGAAAATCCTGCCCGCGCCTCGGCCGCCGTGGCAGAAAATCCCGCTCGCCCCTCGTCTGACGCGCAGCCCCCCTCCCCACCCACCGAACCCCGCCGCCTCACCCCTCTCTCCGCCCTGGGCCTGCTCCTCCAGAAAAAACCCGAGCGCGGCTGACCGGCGCCCGTCGTCGCCGCACAACGCCCTGATCAGCGTGTTCTCCGCCAGTCATCACTGGCGATGTGTGTGTACGGCGTGAACGCCGTTACCGGCGGGTACCCAAAGCCCCCCGTCCCGAATACCCTGCCCGTCATGACGGACGCGCAGGCCCCGGCCAAGACCGGTACGAACCCCCTTGCCCCCGCCCCGGAGGGGGCCCGTACGGCTGCCGACGTGGTCACCCCGGAGTTGGTCGCCCAGCTCACCAAGGGTGTCGTCGGCTCCGGCCGTACCGCCAACCACACGCCGTTCAGCGGCGAGAAGCTGGCCGACCTGCCCGAGTCGACGCCCGAGGACGTGGAGAAGGCCTTCGCGGCGGCCCGTACCGCACAGGCCGTGTGGGCGCAGACCCCGGTACGGCAGCGCGCCGCCGTGCTGCTCCGCTTCCACGACCTGATCCTGGAGCGCCAGGCCGAGGTCCTCGACCTCATCCAGCTGGAGACCGGCAAGGCCCGGCTGCACGCCCACGAGGAGGTCCAGGCCGTCGCGGTCGCCGCCCGGCACTACGGCCGCAAGGCCCCCTCCTACCTGCGGCCCAAGCGGCACACCGGCGCCGTCCCCACCCTCACCAAGGTCACCGAACTGCGCCACCCCCGCGGTGTCGTCGGCCAGATCGCCCCCTGGAACTACCCCCTCGAACTCTCCGTCGGCGACGCGCTCCCCGCCTTCGTCGCGGGCAACGCCGTCGTCATGAAGCCGGACACCGAGACCTGTCTGACCGCCCTGTGGGCGCGGGACCTGCTCGTCGAGGCCGGGCTGCCCGCCGACGTCTTCCAGGTCGTCCTCGGCGAGGGCCCGGTCGTCGGTCCCGAGGTCGTCCGGCACGCCGACTACGTCTCCTTCACCGGCTCCACCCGCACCGGCCGCGAGGTCGCCCAGGGCGCCGCCGCCCGCCTGGTCGGCGTCTCCCTCGAACTCGGCGGCAAGAACGCCATGCTGGTGCTGGAGGACGCGGACATCGAGAAGGCCGCCGCCGGAGCCGTCCGCGCCTGCTTCTCCTCGGCCGGCCAACTCTGCATCTCCATCGAGCGGTTGTACGTCCACGAGTCGATCGCCGACGCCTTCGTCGAGCGCTTCGCCGCCCGCACCAGGGCCATGCGGCTCGGTACCTCCCTCGCCTACGGCGCCGACATGGGCTCGCTGGTGGGGGAGCGGCAGCTGGAGACCGTCACCCGGCATGTCGACGAGGCCGTCGCCAAGGGCGCCAAGCTCGTCGCCGGCGGGGTCGCCCGCCCGGACGTCGGCCCCTACTTCTTCGAGCCGACCATCCTCGACGGCGTCACCGAGCCGATGGCGGTCTGCGCGGAGGAGACCTTCGGCCCGGTCGTCTCCATCTACCGCTTCAGGACCGAGGACGAGGCGATCGAGCTCGCCAACTCCACGCCGTACGGCCTGAATTCCTCGGTGTGGACGAAGGACGGCAAGCGGGGCCGCGAGGTCGCCTCCCGGGTGCGCGCCGGCACGGTCAACGTCAACGAGGGCTACGCCTCCGCCTACGGCAGCGTGCAGTCCCCGATGGGCGGCATGAAGGACTCCGGCCTCGGCCGCCGCCACGGCTCCGAGGGCATCCTCAAGTACACCGAGGCCCAGACGGTCGCCCAGCAGCGGCTGCTGCCGATGGCGCCGTCGCTGGGCATGGACGACGAGAAGTACGCCCAGTTCATGAGCCGCAGCCTGAGGCTGATGAAGGCCTTCCGGTTCAAGTAAGCACACCCCGTTCTCAACGAGGAGAGCACGTGCCACAGGACACCTACGACTACGACGTCATCGTCGTCGGCTCCGGCTTCGGCGGCAGCGTCACCGCCCTTCGCCTCACCGAGAAGGGCTACCGCGTAGGTGTCCTGGAAGCCGGTCGCCGCTTCACCCGCGAGACCCTCCCCAAGAACTCCTGGGACCTGAAGAACTACCTCTGGGCGCCGAAGCTCGGCATGTACGGCATCCAGCGCATCCACCTGCTCGGCAACGTCATGGTCCTCGCCGGCGCGGGCGTCGGCGGCGGCTCCCTGAACTACGCCAACACCCTCTACGTCCCCCCGAAACCCTTCTTCGAGGACCCCCAGTGGCGTGACATCACCGACTGGCAGGAGGAGTTGAAGCCGTACTACGACCAGGCCCGCCGCATGCTCGGCGTCCGGCTCAACCCGACGATGACCCCCTCCGACGTCCACCTGAAGGCGGCCGCCGAGCGGATGGGCGTCGGCGACACCTTCCACATGGCACCGGTCGGCGTCTTCTTCGGCGACGGCGAGGACGCCGACGGCACGTGCAAAGCGGCCCCCGGCGAGGAAACAGCGGACCCCTACTTCGGCGGGGTGGGCCCGGCCCGCAAGGCCTGTACCGAGTGCGGCGAGTGCATGACCGGCTGCCGGCACGGCGCGAAGAACACCCTCAACGAGAACTACCTCCACCTCGCCGAGAAGGCGGGCGCGGTCGTCCACCCCCTCACCACGGTCGTCTCGGTCACCGACGACTCGCAGGGCGGCTACGCGGTCGCGACCCTCCCGACGGACCGCAAGAAGCGGAGCGAGGGCCGCACCTTCAAGGCCCGCCGGGTCGTCATCGCCGCCGGGACCTACGGCACCCAGACCCTCCTGCACCGCATGAAGGCGGGTGGCCAACTGCCGTACATCTCGGAGAAGTTGGGCGAGCTCACCCGCACCAACTCCGAGGCCCTGGTCGGCGCCCAGACCGACAACCGCCGCTACCGCAAGGCGACCGGCGCGAAGAAGGTCGACTTCACCCAGGGCGTCGCCATCACCTCGTCCGTCCACCCGGACGAGAACACCCACATCGAGCCGGTCCGCTACGGCAAGGGCTCCAACTCGATGGGCGGCCTCTCCATCCTCCAAGTGCCATACGCGGAGGGCTCGTCGAGGGTCAGGGGCTGGCTGGCGCACGCGGCCAGGCACCCGCTCCTCGTGCTGCGCTCCCTCTCCAACCGGCGCTGGTCGGAGAAGACCATCATCGGCCTGGTCATGCAGTCGCTGGACAACTCCCTGACGACGTACCTGAAACCGGACGGCGTCGGCAAGGGCCTGCTCACCGCACGGCAGGGCCACGGCGCCCCCAACCCCAAGCAGATCAGGGCCGCTTCGGAGGCCGCCTCCGCGATCGCCGCCGACATCAACGGCTTCCCCGGCTCCAACGTGGGCGAGCTGATGGGCGCCCCGCTCACCGCGCACTTCCTCGGCGGCTGCCCCATCGGCTCCTCCCGCGAGACCGGCGTCATCGACCCGTATCACCGGCTCTACGGCCACCCCGGGATCTCGGTCGTGGACGGCGCCGCGGTCTCCGCCAACCTCGGCGTGAACCCCTCGCTCACCATCACCGCACAGGCCGAGCGGGCGATGTCGTACTGGCCCAACAAGGGCGAGGAGGACCCGCGTCCGGCGCAGCACGAGGCGTATGTCCGGCTCGCCGCCGTCGAGCCCAAGTCACCGGCGGTCCCGGCGGAGGCCTTCGGCGCGCTGCGGCTGCCGTTCCTGGGGATGCCTGCGGTGCCGAAAAAACCGTAGAAAAAGAGAAGGACCCGCACCCCCCTCCGAGTGCGGGTCCTTCTCTGTGTGCGGTGGCTCAGGCGTGTGCGCCGACAGCCTTCCGCCGCTTCATCGCGAACACCACACCGGTACCGGCGACGATCGCGAACCCGCCGACCAGGCCGATGACCGGGAGCGCGGAGTCGGAGCCGGTCTCGGCGAGCTCGCCGTCCACGTCGACGTCCTTGACGTCGGAGATGGCGCTCTTGCCGCCGGTCTGGGGCTTGGCGTCGTTCGGGTCACCGGCGTCGGAGCCGGCCGGCAGGACCTCGAAGTAGTAGATGCCGTAGTTCTCGTCCTCGGAGATCCAGCAGGCCTGGTCGTCGGAGTACTCGGCCAGGCCGATGGCGATGCCGACCGCGCTCGGGACCTCACGGTCGATCTTCACGCGCAGCTGGTAGCTGAGGGAGTCGCCGCCGTCGAGGGTGAAGGCGTTGAACGCGCCGCCCTCGCCGAACCCGGTGGCCACGTCGACCCAGCTGCCGCCCTGCTTCACCTGCACGGTGACCAGGTCGCTGTAGTCGTCCTCGAAGTCCCAGTCGACCGCGCCGACGCCGACGAAGGGCTGGATGCCCTTGATCGCGTCCTTGCTGGAGTTGCTGACATTGAACTTGAAGTTCGTCCAGCCGCTGCCCGCCACGATGCTCTCGGGCAGACCGGTCAGAGAGGTGTGCAGCACGTCGCTGATGTCGACGACCTCGTCGCCGTTCTCGTCGACCGGGCACTCGTCGGTGGGCTCGTCGCTCGGGCTCGCGGAGCTGGTGCCGGTGGCGGATGACGTGTCGGACGCCGTCGCGGAGCTGGAGCTGGAGCTGCTGCCGGTGGCGGACGAGGTGTCGGACGCCGTGGCGGAGCTGCTGCTGGTGGCGGACGAGCTCTCCGTGTCCGCCGGGCTGGTGGCCGGGTCGGCCGACGTGGTGTCCGTGGTCTCCGGGGAGGACTCGGTGTCGGCGGGTGTGCTCTCCGCCGAAGTCGCCGTGGGCGACTCGTCGGCGAAGGCGCTCGGCGCGGCGAACAGGGCCAGCGGCGCTATCGCGGCGGTCGCGGCCGCGGCGGCCAGTGCACGGCGAAGCTTCATGAAGACCTCGGGAAGTATGTGGAGCACGGGTGTGCCCCATGATTCGAGAGGTTGGATCCGTGACGCCCGTGAAAGGTTGTGCGGGCACTCACAGAAAACTTATGTGGGCTGAGTCACATACACGTTCTCCTTGTGAACGGGCTTTCTGAGGCCCTAGAACTGACTGACGTGTCAGAAGACCCCAAGATCCCCGACGACGTCTGGGAACAGTTCGCCCGTGACACCGAACGGGACATCCGCAACTCCGCCCCCAAGGAACCGTCCGCGCGCGCCCGTGAGGTGGCGGAGCGGCTGCGGCGACAGGACGAGCGCGGCGAACGGCCGGAGGGCTGGCGCAGCCCGCCGACCCGGCAGCGCAAGAGCCGGCGGGGCCTGTGGGGCGCCCTCGGTGTCGCCCTCGCGATCGTCGTGGCCGTCGTCGCGGTGAAGCCGTCGCTGGTGCCGGGCGACCTCTTCGGCGGGGGCTCCGCCGAGGCCGACGCGTCCCCCCTGCCCCTGGAGACGGCGGCGCCGACCGCCGCGCCCTCCGCCGAGGCCTCCCAGATCCCCACGCTGGACGACCCGTTCGCCGGGTCGCCGGCCAAGCGCTGGGCCGACGGCGCGGCCGGGATCGTCGTACCGAAGGCGAAGGCCGTCGGCGGGCAGTCCGAGGCGAAGGTCGCACAGGCGCTGGAGCTGACCAGGAAGCTGCTGGTCGAGTCGAACCTCGACCCGCAGACCCTGCGCGGTGCGCGGCCGACCGCGGCGCTCGATGTGCTGGACCCGCTGCAGAAGGACGTCCGCGGGCTCCTGGAGACCGCCCTGCGCAAGCCGGACAAGGACCACGACCCGCTGTGGATGTTCAGCCGCTTCGACCCCGCCGAGGTCCGGCCGGTCGGTGACGTCGTCAAGACCCGCGGCCGGATGACCTTCAAGGCCGGCGACCACGCGTCCGTCGAGGTGCACGCCGACTACACCTTCGTCTACCCGGTCGTGCAGACCAACGGCTCCACCGAGGTCACCCGCACCATCATCCGCCGGGTCCTGGACGTCGAGATCTCCGACCCGGCCAAGTACCAGGTCACCCCGGGCAAGCTCACCGTCGTCAAGTGGGACCAGGACATCAACAACTCCGCCTGCGACGTGTACGACGGCTATCTGCACCCGTCCTTCGCCTCGGCCGAGTCCGAGGGCCCGGATCCGACGGGCCCGACCACGGACCCGTACGACCGCAGCGAGACCCTCGACCCGAACCGGGACGAGGCCTGCGGGACGGTGTCCCGGGTCTGAGCCGCGCGCCTGCGCCCGGCGCATGCGAAGGGCCCCGCGGTACGGACCGCGGGGCCCTTCTTTCGTCAGCACCGACGTCAGGGCAGCGCCGGTGCCTGGGAGCGGCGCCGGGGGGTTGCGCCGCTTGCTCTGTGTGCCCCCGTCACCTCGCGTGCCCTCGGTCGGCGCCCCGGCGCACAGGTGGCGCGCGGGTGGTCTGGACCTTTGGCAGTCCGGTGGCGGAGTGCGGATGCGGTTGTCTACGGCGGGACTTGGGGCTTTCAGTCATCGTGCTGGATGGGGGCGGTCACCGCAACCATTTGGGCCGGGCCGGTCCCGGTACCTGCCCCGCCGGCCGGCCCCGGGCGTCCCCGGAGCCGACCGTTCCCTTGGGTGACCGGGCTGCTGTCCCCTGCCGTCCGGTCACTTCCTGGAGCGAGGTCCCACGACGCACGGCACGTTCCGTACGTCTCATCGCTCCAGCGAGCCACGCGTGGTTCTGTCGGGCCCGCCCCTGGCTGGCACGGACACCACCACCAACGAAGCGGCGGCTCTGCGGGTCACGCGCCGTACGGGTGAGGCGGGACCCGAACTCAGATGCGACCCCTGCACAGTTCGAGGAGCGTCATCGCGAGGTTCGTGCCGGGCTTGCCCAGCGCGTCCCGGTAGCGGCCGAGGATCTCCATCTCCCGGGAGAGGTGGACCCTCCGGCCGCCGGAGGCGATACGGGTCTGCTGCACGACGGCCGAGACGGCCATCCGTTCCTGGATCAGACCGAGGATCCGGTCGTCGAGGGCGTCGATGCGTTCGCGGGCGTCCGCGATGGTCGCTTCCGGGGTGGTGGTCGTATCCGGTACGGCGGTCATGAAGGGCTCCTGGATGGGGTGGGGTGCCCCGGAGCGGCAGGGTCCGGTGGAAACGCCAGGCGCCCCGGACCTTGTCGGCCCGGGGCGCCTGGGAAGTCGCTTGTCAGTTGCTCAAGCAGCACGACCATGGCAGCCGGTGGGCCCGGTGCCATAGGTAAACAGGAAGCTGGTGTGCGTGAGCATGGGGCGAGTATGCCACGGCGACCTGCGATCCGTGCAGCCCCGTTAGAATCGGGACCACAGACCCCCGCCCAGACCGCCGGAAGGCACCCCGTGTCATCAGCGACTCCCGCTGCCGCCGCCCCCGACACCGTCCTGGTCGTCGACTTCGGCGCGCAGTACGCCCAGCTCATCGCCCGTCGCGTCCGCGAGGCCCGGGTCTACAGCGAGATCGTGCCGAGCACCATGCCGGTCGCCGAGATGCTCGCCAGGAACCCGGCGGCGATCATCCTCTCCGGCGGCCCCTCGTCCGTGTACGAGGAGGGCGCCCCCCGCATCGACCGCGCGCTCTTCGAGGCCGGCGTCCCCGTCTTCGGCATGTGCTACGGCTTCCAGCTGATGGCCCAGACCCTCGGCGGCACCGTCGACAACACCGGCGCCCGCGAGTACGGCCGCACCGACCTGCACGTCTCGAAGTCCGGGTCGACGCTCTTCGAGGGCACCCCGGCCGAGCAGCACGTGTGGATGTCCCACGGCGACGCCTGCTCCGCCGCCCCCGAGGGCTTCTCCGTCACGGCCTCCACGGACGTCGTCCCGGTCGCCGCCTTCGAGAACGACGAGAAGAAGCTCTACGGCGTCCAGCACCACCCCGAGGTCATGCACTCCACGCACGGCCAGCAGGTCCTGGAGCACTTCCTGTACCGGGGCGCGGGGCTGGCGCCTTCGTGGACCACCGGGAACGTCATCGAGGAGCAGGTCGCCGACATCCGCTCGCGCGTCGGCGACAAGCGCGCGATCTGCGGTCTCTCCGGCGGTGTCGACTCCGCGGTCGCCGCGGCCCTCGTCGCCCGCGCCATCGGCGACCAACTGACCTGCGTCTACGTCGACCACGGTCTGATGCGCAAGGGCGAGACCGAGCAGGTCGAGAAGGACTTCGTGGCCGCGACCGGCGTCAAGCTGGTCGTCGTCGACGCGGAGGAGCGGTTCCTCACGGCTCTGAAGGGCGTCTCGGACCCCGAGGAGAAGCGGAAGATCATCGGCCGCGAGTTCATCCGGGTTTTCGAGCAGGCGCAGGCGGAGATCATCGCGGACGCGGGCCCGGCGGTCGAGTTCCTCGTCCAGGGCACCCTCTACCCGGACGTGGTCGAGTCCGGGGGCGGCACCGGCACCGCCAACATCAAGTCGCACCACAACGTCGGCGGCCTCCCCGAGGACCTCGAGTTCCAGCTGATCGAGCCGCTGCGCAAGCTGTTCAAGGACGAGGTCCGGATGGTCGGCCAGGAGCTGGGCCTGCCGGACGAGATCGTCCAGCGCCAGCCCTTCCCGGGCCCGGGTCTCGGTATCCGGATCGTCGGCGAGGTGACGAAGGAGCGCCTGGACCTGCTGCGCGACGCCGACGCCATCGCCCGCGAGGAGCTGACCGCGGCCGGCCTGGACCGGGACATCTGGCAGTGCCCGGTCGTCCTGCTCGCGGACGTCCGGTCCGTGGGCGTCCAGGGCGACGGGCGGACCTACGGCCACCCGATCGTGCTGCGGCCGGTCTCCTCCGAGGACGCCATGACGGCCGACTGGTCGCGACTGCCGTACGAGGTGCTGGCTCGCATTTCGACGCGGATCACCAACGAGGTGGCCGACGTGAACCGGGTGGTGCTCGACGTGACGTCGAAGCCGCCGGGCACGATCGAGTGGGAGTGAGCCCTTCTTTTTGAAGCGGCTCAGGTGCGTTTGATCGTGCGCACCGGCTCACCGGGCTTCCAGACCTGGACGACGAGGTACGTGTCGTCCTCGACGTAGGTCCGCACGACCTCCGTCAGCTCGGTGCGGAAGAGGTGGAACGGCTCCGGCGGTTCCACCTCTTCGGTGTACCGGGCCTTTTCCTCGGGCTCGGTGACCTCGTACGCCCGACCGCCGATCCGGACGTCCCCGCCGCCCATGGTCTGGCCCTCGCCGGGGTTGGCCTGCAGGGTGAAGCGGGGGTCATTGGCGAGATCGAGGGCCTTGAGCGAGCCCGGCATCATGCCGAGCCACAGCTCGCCGTGGAGGAAACGGACCTCCAGGCCGCTGGTGCGCGGGGAGCCGTCCTTGCGGAGCGTGCCGAGGATGTGGTGGGTGAAGGCACCGAAGCGCTCCTCGACGGTCTTCGCGAGTTCGGGTTCGGCGGTGGTGAAGGCGGACCAGTTCGCTGTCATACGGCGAGTCTCGCGCCGAAACCCGACATCTCCTGTCGGATATCGCTCGCGCGCTTCACTTTCGTCATCTTTACAGAACATCTCTGTTCTCCTGGACGGACCGCCGGTAACTTCCGCCCCGTACAGCAACCCAGTGCTGGAGGACACATGCACGGGACGCCCCTCGGGTCGACTCCGCCACAGCCCCTGCCGACCGACCGGCTGCAGTTCGCCATGCCGCCGATGCACGACTCGGTCGAGGAGGAACGCCGGCACCGCAAGGAACGGCTCGCGGGCGCGCTGCGGATCTTCGGACGGCTCGGCTTCGAGGACGGCGTCTCGGGGCACATCACCGCCCGCGACCCCGAGTTCTCCGACTGCTTCTGGGTCAACCCGTTCGGCATGCCGTTCAAGCACGTCACCGTGAGCGACCTGGTGCTCGCCAACTCCGACGGGCAGGTGATCGACGGCCGCTACCACGTGAACCAGGCGGCGTTCACCGTGCACGCCCAGGTGCACGCCGCCCGCCCGGACGTCGTCGCCGTCGCCCACTGCCACTCCGTGCACGGGCGGGCGCTGGCCGCGCTCGGCGAGCTGCTCGACCCGATCAGCCAGGAGAGCTGCGCCTTCTACGAGGACCACGCGCTGTACGACACGTACACCGGGGTCGCCGTCGACGCCGACGAGGGCCGCCGGATCGCCGCCGCGCTGGCCTCCCGCAAGGCGCTGGTGCTGCGCAACCACGGGCTGCTGACCGTGGGGGACTCCGTGGACGCGGCCGCCTGGTGGTTCCTGTCGATGGAGCGGTCCAGCCAGGTGCAGCTGACCGCGAAGGCGGCGGGGCGGCCGGTGCTGATCGACCACCGGGCGGCCGTGGCGACGCGCGAGCAGACCGGCGGGGACCTGGTGGCGTGGATCAACTACCAGCCGCTGTGGCAGGACATCAGCCGGAGCGAGCCGGATCTGTTGAGCTGAGGGGGCGGGGGATTCAGAAGCCTCGTAGGACCGCTGCCTTCGTCATCGCGAACTCCTCGTCCGTGAGGACTCCTTCGCGGTGCAGTTCGCCCAACTCCCGCAGTCTGCGCAGGAGTACGTCGTGGTGGTCGGCCGGTGGCGGGATCGCGGCCGAGGTGAGGCGGGGGTGTCCGGTGCGGTCGGCCTCCGCGAGGTCGGCACGCGTGGAGGGGTGCGGCAGCCTCGCCGTGACCGCCGTCGCGACCAGTGCCGTGAGCAGGTCGCGGCGGGTGCTGCCCCACAGGTCGAGGGCGTACGGGTCCTTCTCCGGCGGCAGTTTCGAGAACGACGTCTCCCGGGTCACGAACCGCATGAACCCGTCCTCGTAACCGGAGTTGGGCAGCCACTCGACCTGCACCAGATCACCGACGTTGATGATCCGCGGTCCCGTCGCGCGCTTGACCCGGTCGGACGTGTCGGACCAGTCGATGCGCACCTGGGTGCCGTCGAAGGAGATCGTGCCGTCGGACGAACGGACGGAGACCGGCACCGGGGGCCCGGGCAACAGGTATGTCTTCGTGGGCTCCTTGGGGATCTGGTCCAGCAGCAGCGAGCGGCGGATCTCCTCGGCCACGTACTCGGCGACCCCGGCCCGGTCCACGTCCACGATCAGCCGGTACGGGTCGGCCGGGTCGGGCAGCCGGCCGCCGGTCGCGTGCAGGAGCGGATCCGCGCCCTCGCGCAGTCTCATCCGCAGCCGCCCCCGCTTGCGTTCCGGCTCGAAGGCGACGCCCGCGATGGCCTCCAGGGGCACGGCGATCTCGCCGTACGTCTGCCGGAACAGCGGCACGGAGCGGTGGAGTCCCGGCGTGATCCTGACCGTCGTGCCGTCGAAGGCCCAGGTCCCGTCACGCTGGATGATCTCGGCCATAGGGAAATTCTCGCAGCCGGGTCAACACGGCGGCCCCCTCTTCACCCGTCGCTTCACTTGCGCGGACCGGACCTGCCGGTGGCAGGGCGTGTGGGGTAGGGCACAATTCGCTGTCATCGCACGGGAGTTGTTCGGAGTGGTTCGGAAGGCGGGCGGCGGGCGTGGCGGTGCAGGATGCGAGACACGGTGCGGGTGCGCGCGGCGGGGGTCGCGGTGACGCGCGCGGCGGTTCCGCAGGGGGGTCTCACGGGGGTTCTCCCGGAGGTTCTCCTGGGGGTGACGGCGGTGGTGTCCACGGTGGTGGGTGCACCTGTGGGGACTGTCCGCACGGGGCGCGTCAGGGGCATCGGCGGGCAGTGGCCGAATTCCTGCTGATGCGGGACGAGTTCGCCGCGGGCAAGGGTCTCCCGGCCGCCGTCGCGCACTCCGCGTCCGCCTCCCGGCAGTGGGTCTCCGAGGAACTGACCCAGTCCGCGGAGGCGGTGGCCGAGCGGGGACGGGCCGAGGGGGAGGCATGGCTCGCGCGGCTGTGGCGGTCGACCGTGTACGTGGTCTGGGCGGGCGTCTTCCTTCTGCTGCTGGTGCAGGCTTTGACGGCGATCGGCGCGGGGTGGAGTTCCGCGCGGACGGCCGGGCTGCTGGCGGCACTCGTCGTGGCCGGTGCGCTGTCCGCCGCGTCCTGGTTCCACCGGGCCCGGGGCGGGGTGCTCGCGCCGGTGATCGGTGAGGACAACCGGCTGTCCACGTCGCGTGCGGTCGCCGGGGCGTGGGTGCTGTTTCTTGTGTACGCCGTTCTGGTGCTGGTCGGGCGGCTCGCGGCGGCGTCCGATCATCGTTCGCGGGACGCTCTCATCTCCGGGTTGGAGCTTGCCCGGGGGGCCGGTGTGGTGACCGTCCTCGCCGTGGTGTGCGCGATCGCGGTGCTGGTGCGGCGGGTGGTGGGGCTGCGGGTGCTCGGGCAGCGGCTCCAGAAGGTGCGGGCGGATCGGCCGCGGGCGGCGGATCTGCTGACCGACGACTCCGGGCGGGGGGCGTTCGCCGACATCCAGTACGTCGTGATCGGGGCGGTGGCGTTGCTGTTCGCGGCGGTGCGGCTGGCGCGGCGGCCGGATCAGTTGCCGGATCTGCCGTGGGGGCTGGCGGTGGTGGTGCTGGTGTCTGCGGCGACGTATGTGGCCGGCAAGTATGCGGAGGGTGGGCGGCCGGTGATTCTGTCGGTCGTGCGGTCGAGGGAGGCGGGGGATCTGGACGGGCCGATCCGTACCGGGGACGACATCGAGATCCGGGGGGCCGGGTTTGTGCCGGCGGGGGCGCAGCGGGCGGATCGGTTGTCGCGGATGGTGGTGCGGATCGGGGCGGTGAATGTGCATGTGCCGTTGGTGCCGGTTTTCGGGGGGTTCTCGAATCCTCGGGACGAGGTGCTGACTGTGCCGGTGCCGGCGGATGTGGAGGCGGGGAGGGTGGAGGTGCAGGTGGTTACGGCGGCGGGTGTGGAGACGAATCGGTATGCGATTGATGTGACGGACTGAGTGGTTGCGTGTGCGTGTGCGGGTTCGGTGGGGGCGGGCGTTTTGCGCAGTTCCCCGCGCCCCTGAAAAGCGCGCCTACGGTTCGGTGGTGGGTCGGGGCCGGGGGCGGGGGGTATCCGTCCTCGGTCCGGCGGTTCTCTCTTTTACGGCTGTGCAGGGCAACGGACGGATGGTGTCCCGCCGAGTGGTGTAGTCACTGACCGAGCTGATTCGGTCCCTGCGGTGGGAAAAGCTGGTGGTCGTCCTCGGCCGGTTTGGCGG